>JAOACN010000084.1 GCA_026417815.1 Chloroflexaceae bacterium
GCGTAAGGACGCAGCGCGCTGCGTCCCGACGGGTGCGGTTGATACCGGCTATTTAACGCCGCCCACAACCGCGGCGGCGCCGACGCAGCGCGCTGCGTCCCGACGGGTGCGGTTGATACCGGCTATTTAACGCCGCCCACAACCGGGGCGGCGCCGACGCAGCGCGCTGCGTCCCGACGGGTGCGGTTGATACCGGCTGTTTAACGCCGCCCACAACTCGGGCGGCGCTGACGCAGCGGGCTGCGTCCCGACGGGTACGTCTGATACTCCGGGCTTCACAACCTGAAGAGGACTGTTATATGCAACGCATTCCGCTCACCATCGAACAACAAAACGCTCTTAAAGCCATCGCCTGGCTGACGGCAGGGGTGGTAGCCGTTGTCATTATCGGTCTGGGCGCGCTGCTGTCATGCATGTTCATCGTTGCTGGCGAGGTGCTGTTCATCAGGATCCTCATCGGACTGTTCGTGCTCCTTGCGCTTACGGCGCTCGGGCTCACAGCGTGGCGCACCTACAATGTCGCGCTGGACGCGCGCGACGGGCTGGCCCTTGTCCACCCGGCGCGCCTGACCCGCAAGTACAGTTCCGCGCGCAGCCCGAAACACTTTTACGCTGTCTTTGACACCCCAATTACCATTCAGCTACCCCATACCACGTGGGAACCCCTTGAGCCGGGACGAAGCTACCTGATCACCTACAGCCCCCGTTCGCGGATGGGCTGGCAGGTGGAACCGCATCCCGGGGATACGGATTTCGCATAAGGCGCCCTTACCGTTCATGGATCACCGCGCCTCCCATCACGGTCAGGTCAACGCGGGCCTCGCCGAGCGCCTCCGGCGCCAGGGCGAACACGTCGCGATCGAGCAACACACAGTCAGCCAGGTAGCCCGGCGCGAGCCGCCCCAGTTCGTGTTCGCGGCGAGCGGCGTAGGCTGCGCCCGTGGTGTAGCCTTCCAGGGCCTCGTGGAGGGAGAGACGCTGATCGGGCACGCCGGCGGCGAGGGGGGGCCGGGTCAGGCAGGCGTGGATCCCTTTGAGCGGGTCGGGATCGGCCACCGGCCAGTCGCTCCCCAGGGCCAGTCGCGCGCCCGCGTCGCGTAGCGCGCGCCAGGCGAAGCCCCACGGCCAGCGCCCTGGCCCGCTCAGCCGGCGCCAGGTGTTCTGCGGGTCGTTCCCGAAACCGGCGTGGAGCGGCTGCATGGAGGCGATGACCCCAAGTTCGGCGAAGCGCGGCACATCGGCGGGGTCAATCAGTTCGACGTGCTCGATGCGATGCCGCGCATCGCGGGGGCCATTGGCGCGCCGGGCCGCGGCGAAGGCGTCGAGGGCGCGGCGCGTCGCCCCGTCGCCGATGGCGTGCACGCAGACCTGCAGTCGCCGTTCGTCGGCGCGCGTGACCAGGCGTTCAAACTCCTCCTGGCTGAAGTTGGCCGCCCCCGTATCGCCCGAGCCGTCGGCGTAGGGGGCGAGTAGCAGCGCCGTCTTCGTCTCCACCACTCCATCGAGCAGCAGTTTGACCGCCCCGCCGGTCAGGATGGGACCGGGAAGGCCGTGGGCGCGTTCTTCCCAGGCGTCAATCGCCTCGAGCGGCGCGCCGGGCTTGAGCAGGAGGGGCATGAGCACCCGCAGCGACAACTCGCCCCGTTCCAGCAGGCGCTGGTACATCCCCAGTTGCCAGACATCGCCGTCCATATTATGGACGCTGGTCAATCCCAGGGCGGCCAGATCGGCGAGCGCCTGGCGCAGCAGGGCCAGTTGTTCATCCTCGCTCAGCGGCGGAACGTGGCGGCGCACCAGATTGATCGCCGGCGCTTCGCGCAGTTCGCCGGTGGCGCGGCCATCATCACCCATTACCACGGCGCCGAAGGGCGTACCCGTGTCCGCCCCTTCGAGGATCCCGGCCAGCCGCAGAGCGGCGGTGTTGGCCCAGGCCGTATGTCCATCGAAGGCGCTGAGCAGCACCGGACGAT
>JAOACN010000161.1 GCA_026417815.1 Chloroflexaceae bacterium
AGGGCCAGCGTGCAGGGCGTGCGTTCGGGGAGCCATCTGTGGTTGACCGAGCGCAGCCTTGCTACGCCCCGGCGCTGCCTGCTCGGGCTTCCCGATGGCAGCGAAGTGGCCCTCCCCCCACGCGGCGCCACTCTGAGCCGGGCATGGCTGCTGCAGGCCCTGGCGCTACTGAACCCCGACATGTACCACCGCGAACTGGCCCTGCTGGAACAGCGCCGGTCCGCCTATCGCTACGTGTCGAATCGTCCCCACTGTCTGATTGCTCCTTCCGAGACCGGTCCGTGGAACGTGTCCACCGAACGGACCGACGTGGCAACGCTGCTCAACGGCGTGCGCATCGCTCCTGGGACCCCCGAACCCCTGCGTGACGGCGACATCCTGACGCTCGGCGAGGAGGGGTTGAGCATCTCCATCACCCTGATCGGCGACTGACATTTCGAGTTCGAGACGCTCTTGAACGTCTTCCTCGGGTTGAGCATCTCCATCACCCTGATCGGCGACTGACATCCAAAATCCAAAATCCAAAATCGCATTATCCCTACCGCGCCCGGAACACCACGGCGGCGCGCTGATCCGGCGCGCCGTTCAGGTACACGGTGGTGGTCGCGCCGCTCACACTGCCGGTCTGGGGCGTCCAGAAGAGCACCACGCTCCAGGTCGAGGCCCCCAGGCCGCAGCGCCCGGTGTAGCCGCCGGCATCGGTCTGGTTCTGGTAGCTGTGGTCGCCGTTGTTAATGCCAAGGACGGCCCCGGCGATTGGTCCGCCCGGGCCAAGAACCTGAATGTCAATACACGAAGCGAACTGACCGCTGTTGCCGCTGCCGTCAAAGCTTTTGCGTTGCGCGACACCGAAGGCGGAACCAGGGGATCGCGCCGGGGGACGGGGGGCAACGGTCGGACGTGGCAAGGGTAGGGCCGCCGGTGTCGGTGTGGCAGGCGTGGTGGTACTGGCAGGCGGGTTCAGCTTGCTCGCCAGTCGCTCCAGGCAAGACCGGGCCGCCTTGCTCGTCTGAAGCGCCATTGCCCGCTCGCAGAATCGGTGCGCTTCCTGCCACCTGGCGGCTGCGTCCTCCTGCGAGGCGCCAGCGCCGGCTTCCTCAAAGACGGCTGCCGCGGCGAGCAAGCCGGTCGCCGCCACACGCTCCGCGCCGGGCAGGCGCGGCTCAGAGGCGGCGGCTGCGCTGGCTCGCCCGGCCAGCGCGCGGGCCAAGTCGAGCGCGGAGGGGTCCTCGGCGACCGGCTGGCGGGCCAGGAGAGCCAGTCGCAGATCCTCGACGGCCAGCAGCGTGACAATGGCGCGCTCCAGATTGAGCAACTCGTCGCGGAGCGCCGGCTCGTCCGGTCGGAGCGCCAGGGCCAGGCCGACCTGGTCGAGGGCCGCGCGGAGCGCCCGCGCTTCACCGGGGGCAGCGGCCATGGCCTCGCGGGCCAGACCAATCCGCGCCCGCGCCAGCATTGCCGCGTGGGCCGGACCCACCGGAGCGCCGAGCAGTTCCACGGCGACGGCGTAGTCGCCGCGCTCCAGGGCCGCCCGGGCATCGCCGAGGGCAGGCGCCTCTACCTGCGCGGCCGGATCATGCGGGGAGGGAGTGCTAACCGGGGTTACCGGCGCCGCACAGGCTGTCAGGGCGGCAGCCAGCAGCGCCAGGCCGGCCAGCTTGCATACGCGCACCATAGGAGATCCTTTCGTTGCTGGCAGGGTGTGGGAAAACCTGCTTTCTCCACACTCCTCCGACTTATCAGGGTAGGCCCTGCGGCGAAGCCGCACAACAACAGGGTGAAAAGGGGTGCTCCTGGGAGGGCGCAGCCCTCCCAGACCCTCCCATCCCAGACCCCTGATAGAAACGGGTCACGGCCCGGCGTTGTCACCTGGCGGGGCCGCGACCTGCACACAGAAGCGCACATGGGGCCCGATGCGCGCGATCTCACCTGCTTCGAGCGGCTCAGGCACACCTGGTGTCAATGGTCGCTCGGGATCGCCGACCAGGGTGCCATTGGTGCTCTCCATGTCGGTGATCTCCAACCGATCGCCGATCAGCGAGAGGCGAGCGTGTAGTCCCGAAACCCAGCTACTGGCAATGCAAACATCGCAGCCGGGATCGCGTCCTATGGTGATCTGGCGGCTGCGCACGGGCCACACCCGACGCTCACGGCCATCCCAGACCACGACCTCGAGGGCCGGCAGGCTCCCGGTAACGCGCCGTTCGGTCGTCACGGCGCCTGGCGCGCGGTAACGTTTTGTGCTGTCGGCCGGAGGTTCGGGAGCGCCGGAGCGCGTCCGGCGTCGCCAGGTGACCACCATCGCCCCCACGACCAGCGGCACGGCGCCCAGCCCTAACCACCAGACGGGGAAGGGTTTGTTGGGCGCCGGGAGATCGAACCGAGCAGTAACGGGCGCGCCGCAGCCGGTAAGGGTGAGTTCGTGTTTGCCAGGGGCAAGGCGCTCCAGGGCAACCTGCACCTGGAGCGGCGCGGCTGCCCCCAACCAGTCGGCGAGGCGGTGGTCAATGGCCATGCTCCGTGTGAGGAGCGCCGCGCTATCAGCCGCGGCGTAGGTCAGGTAAAGCGCGCCCAGGTTGGCCGCCAGGGGCGCGAGGGGGCCGCGCGCTTCCGCGTCGGTGGCGCCAAGATCCACAACGGCGCGCGCCGCGATGAGACCGGCAGGCAGCGGTGGCGTGGCGGCATCCGGGGCGCTGGCGGCAAAGAGTGCCAGGGCCCGCGGTCCCACCGGCGCGTCGATTAGCGCCTCGGACGCCAGCCGCAGCGCGTGACCCAGGGCCGGAGGCTGTTCACTGAGGGGACGGGGCGCGGCAACCAGCGCGCCAAGGGCCCGGCGCGCGGCTACCCCATCGGTGGTAAGCGGCAACACAAGCCGCGCGGTTGCATCGAAGGCCACCAGACCGGCCTGCGAACCGGGCGGCAGTCGATCGAGCAGCGCGTGTGCTCGGGTAAGCGCATCGTGCAGGCGAGTGCTGTGGGGCGTGCCGGTTGCGTCCATCACCGGCGTTGTCTCGATGACCACGACGAGGGCCAGCGGAACGGCGGGACGGGTCGGCGCGCTCACGGGGTGGGCCGCGCCGTCAATCGTCGCGGTCAGGGTGGGTATTGTCTCGCCAGGACAGTTCAGTTCGACGATGAGGCTGGTGGGGGTAACTTCGGCAACGTGGAGGGCGGGCGGCGCTTCCTGGGCCAGGGCTGCGGAGGGAACAACGCTCAGTAGCAGGAGCGCGACCAGGGCCAGGCGGGAACACAGGCGCATAGGGTTCACCTCCCTGTAGTGCTGTCTCTTATACACATCT
>JAOACN010000171.1 GCA_026417815.1 Chloroflexaceae bacterium
ATGTGTATAAGAGACAGCCTCTTCGCTGACCAGCGCCAGGTCGAGACTCTTGGGGTCCATAAAAGGGACGTAGAGTCGCACCTCTCGTTCACCCACGGGCGGGCGGGCGGGCGCGGTGGGGCTGTAGATGTCGCTATCGCGGTAGAGGGCCGCACCGCGCAGGGCCCACGTATCGCGGTCGGTAGGGCGGGTAGGCACTGGCCCCACGCGCAGATGGGGGCGCACATCGCCGGTTTCGGGCGAGAACTCCCGGCGCGAAGCTTCGTCTACCTCACTCAGTTCACCGGCAACAATCAGTTCGTCCATCGCCAGCCCATGGAAGCCCAGCGCCATGAGCGCCTGACGCACGGCTGGCAGGTGCAGTTCCTCGGGGGTGACAACCATGCGCACGCGCGTGCCAGTGACGCCATCGAAGCGGGCGCGTTGCTCTTCGAGCATCACCCGCAGATCCTGGAGCGGGGCCAGCGCGCTCGGCGCGATCAACGTCGCCGGGATCAGCGCCGTCTCCTGCGATAGTCGCGAACGCCCGGGGCCGCGGTCAAGCCCGAAGACCAGCCGGAGCAGCCAGCGCAGGCTGTCGGGCAGACCCATCGAGCGGATGAGCGTATCGGGGGTCGGGCCATCGAAGATGAGCAGGTCGAAGCGTCCCGTCTGTCGCGCCCGGTCGGCCACCAGCAGGGCGGCGGTAGCGTCCATGCCGGCGAAGGCAGGCAGTTCTTCGGAGCCAATCTCGCGCAGCCGGTTGACAAAATTGCCCCGCAGGGTGCCGCGCACCTCGTCCCAGCGCCCACCGATCTCCTCGATCGGGTCAATCTCCATGGCCGCCAGGTGCGGTTCCAGTTCGAGGGGGCGTGAACCGAGGCTCTGTCCGAGCAGGGCGCCGAGGAGGTGCCCGGGGCCAACCGAAGCCACCAGCACACGTGCGCCGCGGCGCGCCGCATGGCAGGCTGTGGCCAGCGCCGCGGCGCTCTGCAAGAGATTGTTATAGGACGTAAAAACCAGAATGCGCATAGTTGTTGTCTACGGTTCAGCGCCTGCCCTTGCGAACGTATCAGGCGCGCCGGGCGGGCGTAAGGAGCGATGTGCCACAGCGGCGTTGTCAACGGGTAGCTTGCCAGATGGCCCGCCAGACCACCTGTCCGGGAATGAAGAGAGGGCCGTGGCCCCTATGTGCGAACGTACCAGGAGGGCTGCCGGAACGCGCCTTCCTGTTCTCGTCCAGAAGAGGCGCCCATACGCAGGCGTCCCCCGGGGGCCATCCCCCTCTGGCGAGCCGTGAACGGCTCCATCGAGCTATACGCCCGGTTCGCGCGAACGGAGCTTTGCCCTTCCCGACCCTCCTGAACGGCCAGATAAACCCGACCGTTACCTGACACAGGTGCAGGCGACCTGTTCGGACACCGGCCCAGGGCCGACCGTGTCCAGATGCGCCGCGCCCGATCAGCAATCGAACCCCCTGCGATCTGGCGCTAGGCCGCCTCGACCCGCACTTCGTCAGACTCCTCCACGAGCGGTTGGAGGCGTTCCTCAGCGGTTTCGCGGAACTCCAGGCGCAGCACCCCATCTTCGTAGCGATGCTCGCCCAGAGTGCAGTTGTAGAGAATGCGCGGCAGCGCGATGGTTCGCTGAATGCGCCCTACCGAGAGCGACAGATCCGGTCCGTTGCGGGTCAGTTCGACCGCTTCTTCTTCGTCGAGGAAGGGCAGGCGCATACACAACTCGTACTGTCCCCGCTCTCCCTCTTCGTTCCACTGCTCCAGCCAGATCGGGCGCTCGTCGTAGAGCAGCGCGCCGGGATCCGCTGTTCCGAAGGTGGCCCGCCCGATCGCTTCGAGGGCCTTGACGCCGATCGGCTCACCCTCCTGCAACACCGTGCGGAAAATCGGTGTTGGGGCGAAACTGGCGTCAATTTCGCGCAGGTAGCCCTGCTGGAGGCGCACCCAGTAATCGAAGTAGGGGCCGAGATCAGCGCGCCGGGGCAGGATCTTATTGACCATCACCGCGTCCACCAGCATACCATAGAGGTTGAGGAAGGTGTAGGCGCGGCGCGTCTCCAGCAGCGGCAGTCGTTCCGGATTGAGCACCAGGCGCAGCGAAATCTCCTGGCTGAGCAGGAAATTGGCCAGTTGTTCCATCTTTTCCAGCAGGGCGCCCACCTCCTGGAAGAAGCGATCATCGGGCAGGTCGCGTTTAAAGGTGCGCGCGACATTGGCCAGGCCGCGGTAGACGCGGAAGAACTTCTTGCCGGCGTCACCGCCGATGATCATCTCCGGATAGGCCAGCAGGCGCAGGGTGTTGCCGGTGGGGGCGGTATCGAGCACAATCGCGTCCCAGCGGCCGCTCTGCGCTTCCTGCATCACCCGTTGCAGGGCGAGGATCTCATCGAGGCCGGGCTGATTGGCCAGTTCCGCTGCCGTCGAGCGATCGATGCCCCGATTCGCGTAGGTTGAGGCGACGAACTGCTGGAAGCCGCCCAGGTTATGGCGCCACTCGTAGATCGTATCCACTTCCAGGCCATACAGCCCGGGGATAATCGGCGTGGGGCGGTCACGGCTGATGGTCGTGCCCAGGGCGTCGGCGAGGGAATGCGCCGGATCACTGGATAGCACGAGCGTCCGGCGGCCCATACGCGCCAGCAACGTCGCCGTAGCCGCCGAGATGGTGGTCTTCCCGGTGCCGCCTTTCCCCGAGTAGATGATGACACGCGTCATACGTCCCCTGACGGTAATCTGGCCCCTACGGGCGCGCTTCGACCCTCAGCGTTGGGTCGAAGCGCGCGTGTGCGGCGTGCTTCGACCGGCCGATGCTACTCCTCGTACTTCCCGTTGGCGGTCACAGTGGTCGTTTCGGAAGGATGTTCGACCCGGCTTACGGCGATCCGGCGCACCGGCGCCACGCGGGGCGCTTCTTGCGCTGGCGGTTCGGCGGCCAGTTCCTCTTCGTTCGCCGGCGGCTCGGGATCGGGCGGGGGCGCCGACGGTTCAACGCGGCGCACGCTGATGGTGCGGCGCACCGGCTCGGGGCGCGCTGGCGCCTCGTCAGGGGGCGTCGCGGCGGCCGGGTGGCGCAGCGTGGCAGGCTCGATCTCGACCGGGGTGCTGGTGGTCGCGCGGCGCACACTCGCCCGCACCTGAATGCGCCGGGCCTGCGGGTTCTCAGCTTGAGGATCCTCCAGCGGTTCGGCGAAACGCACCGCTGCGCGCACCACCGGCCCCACGGGGGCCAGCGGGCCGCCCTCGGCTTCGTGCTGGGCCGCCACGTGGTAGATGCCACGCATGGCGTTCCGGCGCACCCGGGGATCCTGCAGCCCGTTCACCAGTTCGGTCGCCCCGCTCACCGCCTCGGTGGCCCGGCGCAGCCCGCGGGCCAGTCGGCGCGGCCCCTCGAGCATCAGACGCAGCGAGCGGCTGACCTCGTACATGCTCGGCTGTTCGGGCAACGTCGGCAGCGCGCCTGCCGGCCCGGGCATCGGCATGGCCGACACCCCGCTCCCGGCGGCCGCAGCGTTGCGCTGGCTCTCGTAGGAGGCGATCAGATTGCCCGGGGTGGTTGGGGGCGTCATGCCGGAGACCGGCTCCTCGCCCGCGCCAAACCGCCACCAGCGCCAGCGTCGCCTGCTACTGCCCTCCTCGCCTGGCGGGGGCGTCGTGGGAGGCAGCGGCTCGGGGGTGGTAAAGAACGGTTGCAGCGGTTGGCGTTCGACGGCCGGGAAGCGCTCGACAAAGGCCGTTACCAGTGCTTCACCGGCAAGCCCGGCCACCACCTGATCGCCCACCCAGCGCACCATCTCGGCCAGCATGCTGACGTCATCGAAGGGCATGTAATCCAGGGTGTTGATCACCAGCCGTTCGCCGGATCCTGGCTCCTCGGCCGAACCGTTGATCACCACGCGACGGGTGCGCGGGGCCACCGGGGGCAGGCGGAAGGCCAGGGTCACGCGCCCATGCCAGGGATCCCAGGTTTCGGCATTGACGACGTCAACGTCCTTCCATTCAAAGCCATCCACCGTATCGTTGAAAAAGCCGCGCGCCCAGGTGACCACACGCCGGTCAGTAAGCGCAACGTAGTCCGACAGGGCAAGGCCGCCGACACGGCGGCGCTGCTCATCCAGCAAAACGCCGTCGAAGAGCGCGAGGAGCGTCTCGCCCTCCTCGAGCAGCCCGCGGTAACGCAGCTCTTCAACGCTGGCCGCATTGACATTGACGCCGAGATACGGGCGAGTGCTCATAATCGTTCCCTAGTCTCGAGTGGTTACTGGCTCCCCCCGTCCACCAGTGGACGGGCGGCGCTCATCAGACGCTAATCGATCGCCGTGGCCGACGTCACCGGAGCCGCTGCGGGCGACGGGGAAGGCCGGTGACGGCGCCAGGGCGGCGCCCCGGCGGCGCAGGGGGATGTTGCGCCGGTCGGGGAACGGAGACGGAGGGCTCGGAGCCGGGCGCGGCGGCTCACTACGCGGAGCGGTGGCGCCGGTGGCCGGCGCCGGCGGCGCCTCGGCAGGAGCGGACGCGCGACGGCGCAGGGGGATCTCGTGGTAGGTACGCGCTCCGCCTGGTTGCGGCGCCGCGGCCCGTTCCGCAGGCGCGGCCGGCCGTTCGCTCGCCGCGGAAGCCTCAGGTGGCGTCGCAGGGGCAGCCGTTGTCGCCGCGGCCGGTGATGACGCTCCTGTCTGACGATTGAGCAGACTCATCGCCATTTGCTGCGCCACGGGGTTGTTCGATACCGTCATCACCAGTTCATTGATGGCCCGGACCGCGTCCGCAAGATCACGCAGACTGCCACTGTTCAGGGCGCTCAAATCGAATGGCAGGTCAGCTTCGCGCAACGAGCGCCGCAGCGTATCCCACGCCGAGCGGGCGAGACGGCCCGCAGCGTAGACCTGGCCGGGGGGAAGGCTTGCCGGGTCCTGATAAAAGGCGGGGAGGGGGGCGCTGGGCGCGCTCGCAGCGGCGCCGAGCCAGCGGTAGGGTGGTTCACCGGGCCGCGGCCCGTCTGCGTGTCCGAAGATCTGCTCACTCAGCACCGCGATCACTTCCGGGCCGGAGTCACGTGCATCAAAGCCTGCCTCGAGCATACCACGGGCCGTTTCGCTGGCGGTGCGCAGCAACTTCAGCCCGGCCTGCAGATCGGCAAGGGGCAACAGGGTGAGGGTGAAACGCTGCTCGTCCTCATCAGGAGCGGCGAAGCGCAGTTGCAACTGGGCGTGGAGCGGATCAAGGCCGCTACCCTGCACCTCGACCAGTTCGGCGAGGGGAAAGGCGCAGCAGAGGTGCTGCCCGTAGTCGCGCGCCCAGAGCACCACCCGCAGGCTGGTTATGAGGCAGTAATCGTGCAACGTCGGCCCGCTCAGCCGTCGGCCGTTCTCATCAAGGAGAACGCCATCGAGAGCCACCAGCACGTGCTCATCGTGCTCAAGCACGTGCAGCATCTCGAGCTCGGCCAGGTGCGCCGGAACGATCGTATGGCTGTGGTAGAGCAGACTGATCATGGCGAGGTGCAAGGGATCTGGATACAGGATACCGGCTTACGC
>JAOACN010000197.1 GCA_026417815.1 Chloroflexaceae bacterium
GGCCCAGCCCCTCGATGTGCTCACCCGCCGCTGCGAAGCGGCCTACGAGGCCCTTCAGGCCATCGAGCGGCGCCGCGACGAAGTGGCCACCGAACTGGCCCAGGTCCGCTACAGCGGCGTGGCGGTCGGTCTGGCCGGCATTGGCATGGCGCTGTACCTGGTCTGGAGCCAGTGGGAGCGGGTGGTGCAGGCTTATGCCACCCCGACGGGCATGCTGGTGGGCCCCCTGGTGATTGGCGCCCTGGTGTTGCCAATCATCGGTGGGGTACTACTCGCCCGTTTCGAGGACATTGATTACTGACCCCGCCCTTCGCAACTCGCGCATGAGCAGGGGTGTGGGGAAACCAGGTTTCCCCACATCCCTCCACACCGCAGAAAAGCGCCGATCCTCACCCCCTCCCTCTCCACCAAAGTTGGAGAGGGAGGGGGACAGGGGGAGGGTGAGGACCATACTACCCGGAGAAACTGTCATGCCCAATCTACTGATCGTCCCCGGGGCGCCCTGCTGGCTGCTGTCACTTGCCGGCGCGCTGCTGGCGCTCCTCGGGCTGACGCTAAGACGCGGCCCCCTATCACCGGCGGTCGGCCTGGCGCTCGTCGGCGCCCGGCGACTCGATGCGACCGGGCGGCTCGTTGCCGGCCAGATCGGCGGGGGCGCCGTGGCGGCGCTGCTGCTCCTTGCCGCCAGTGTGGGCGGCGCGCGCGACACGACGCGGGCCTTGCTCCTCTGCGGCGCGCTGGGGGCCTATCTCGGTCTGGGATTGCTGCTCCCCCGGCTGCCGGAGCGACGCCGCGAGCGTGAGGCCGCGGCCCTGCGCCGGCTCACGCCGGGCTTCGTCGCCTTCGTGCGCGTGGCCCTCGGCAGCTTCGAGGCCCCGATCGAGATCATGCGCCGCTACGTGGCGCGCCCGTATCCCCGTCTCGCGCCGATGCAGGCCCTGGTAAGCGAGGCCTTGCAATTTAGCGCCGATCTGCGCCTGCGCCCCTTCGCCGCCCTGGCCCACGCCGCCCGCGACCGCGGCTGCCGCGAACTGCTCGATGTCGCGCGGGCGCTGGCGCAGGCCGAAGCCGAGGGCGGCTCGGTCGAGGGCGTGCTCGCGGCGCACCAGACAACGCTGACCCTGATCCTGCAAGGGGAGTTCAAACGCGCCGTGCGCCGACGCACCCTCTACCTCTTGCTGATGGTCGCCATCAGCCTGGTGGTAGGTATTCTGATCAACCTGCTCTTCGTGATGACCGGCGGCGGCAGCCTGTTTACCCGCCTGGGGTAATGCCCACCGGCGCTTCAGTGGCCGCGGCGGCCCGCTCGCTCGCAGCAGCGACCACGGGTCGCCGCGCCGCCACAAGCGCCGCGCCCGACAGCAGGCCGAGGAGGAGCATGCCGTACAGCTTGTATGAGATGCCCAGCAGGCTCAACACGCCCGTCACGGTTCCGTTGAAAAACGACCACTGGTTGCCGTAGGCGATCAACGCGAAGCTCAACCCGAGCGCCAGCAGGTACCCCAGGGGCGCCTGCCGTCCTTGCAGGTGCAACAGCAGGGCGGCAAAGGGAACCACCAGCAGGGTTTCGTAGTGCATCCAGGCCGCCGGGACGCACAGCACCATGAGCAGGAGAAAGAGGCCGTACTGCAGCGCAAAGGCCGGGCTGCGCCGGTCGGTAGGGATCAGCGCCAGGGCGCACACGACCAGCGCCACGGTTGCCGATAGCGCCGTGCCCAGGAGCCGCAGCGTCTGGTCCTGAAAAATGGTCGCCGACATTGGCGAGGCCGCCAGCCGGGCGATGAAGCCCGAGAGGGTCTGGTTCTCGATCCAGGCCGTGGTGCCGCCGATCTTCGGCAGCACGTCGAACAGGTAGACGCGGTGCATCTCCCAGCCCATCACCGCGATGGCCATCCCGTTGAAGAGCAGCATGCCCAGGGCGAAGCCCCACAGGCCGGCCCAGCGACGTTTGAGCACAAAGAACGCCAGCAACACCACCGGGTAGAGCTTGAAGAGGGCGCCGAGGGCCACCAGCGCCCCCGCAAGGCCGTCGCGACCTTCGCGCAGCGCCCAGAGCGCCGCCGTCAGCACGAACAACAGCACCAGGTCAATCTGCCCGAAGGCGATCGTGTCGGCCAGGGGACGAAAATTGAAGACGATCAGCACGCCCGCGGCGCTCAACGAGATCAGGGGGAGGCGCCACATCCGCAGCCAGAGCAGGGCCGTGGCGAGGATCAGGGCAACGTTCATCACCCGGTGGGCCACCAGCACGCTCTGGCCGTCGAAGGCGCGCACCAGCGGCACGAAGAACATCCCGTAGAACGGCGGAACCTTGAAGACATGGCCAAAATGATTGGCCACAACCGCCTCCAGGTCGTAGAGCGAACCGCCGTTCACCCAGGCGCGCGCGCCGCGGAAGAGGATCCAGAAGTCGGGCGCCTGGCGGGTGAAGGCGTACCACAGGCTCCAGCCCAGGTGCGCGCCCGCGGCCCCCGCCAGCAGCACCAGGGCGATCTGCGCGCCCCGGGTTCGCCCTTCGCCCGGGGGCAACCGGCGGCCCCGCACGGCCCACCAGAGCGGCCAACCCAACCCCAGCCCGCCCGCCAGCGCCACGCCCACGCCGACCGTCCAGGGCGAGGGGCCAAGGGCGGTCGCGCCGTCCCAGACCATGAAACGCTGGTAGAGAACGGCCATCCAGTAGGCCACGGCCAGAACGATCGCCGCGTGCTCCCCCGCAACCAGCAAGCGGGCGCCTGATCCGTCGGGGTGTCCGGGACGCACCGGGGCCAGGGGCACGATGAGACGAACGATCAGCAGCCCCAGGCAGGCAATCGCTGCCACCGCGGCGAAGTGCGCGAGGTAGGGCAGCACCTCCAGGGGGCGCATGGCCACGCCCAGGGCGACGAGGGTTACACCAGCGCAGATGCTCGCCAGCGCCAGGCGGCTGCCGGCCCCGGCGAGACGCAGCGTGGCGTAGGAGAGCGCGCCGGTGCCGAGCGCGCACAGGGCCAGCCAGGGGCCTGGCAGCAGCAGGGGGCTGCGTTGGGGGATGAGCGTCGCGTCGAAGACCACCACCCCCAGGTGGCGGCCATCGCTCACAATCAGGGGCGCGTCGCTCTGGAGACGCACCTGCACCACGCCGCGGGCGGAGAGCCGCGGCGGCAGCAGAATATGGTAGTTCCGCGGGAGGTAGCCGCGCAGGACGAGCGAGGTCACCTCGATCCCATCTACGTTCAATCTTACGACCAGGGAGTCTGAACGCTCGGGGCGGCTGTCAAGCAACGCCAGTTCCAGAACCGAGGGAGCGCCAGCGGGCGGCCGGGGCAGGAGCAAGGTCGAGTCCCCATCGGTCCAGCGCATGGAACGCCCGGCCAGCTGCTCTGGCTCGTGGAACCCCCGGACGAACCGATGGTCGTTGCCCCCCACATCAATAGTGAGTGGCCACGCGACGGCATAGGCCGCCCAGAGGAGCGCCAGGGCGATAACGGCGGCCAGGAGCGCACGGAGCGCCTCGGCCAATGCCGGGGCGACCGTACCTGTCCTGGTCGGTGTATCAGATACAGCTTTCGTCATACGCGGGGCAATCAACCCTCCCAACCACCTGCGTTCTGGTCGTCCGATTATAACGTAATCTCACGCCCTGTTTGACCAGTGGGGCCGCAGCGCGCTGCGGCCGTACGGGGGCAGGGTAGCCGCAGCGCGCTGCGGCCGTATGGCTTCCCTTCCTGGTGCGGCTTCGCCACGCCGCACCAGGAAGAGGAAAACTCAGAGGGATATGGCCCCTCCGAACCTCCTCGCAGCGGCAACTGCGGCAAGTGACAAAGGAAGGTCAGGGCGGTTACGCCGCCCGATGACATAATCTCGGCTTAACAATAGCCGCTCCTTCAGGTACAATGCCGGAGTTGCACAAACGATGCCGCTTCGACGCAACTCACCGGGAGAAGGCATGACCCATCATCGAACCACGCATCTTGCTTGCCTGTTGTTCCTCATCATCGGCGTCGCTGCTCTGCTGCTCGTCGCCCCTCTCGCGGCCGCGCCCGGCAACGTCAGGACCGAGCCCCCGCAAACGCGCCTGCCGCGCGTGAGCGTTGACGATGGCAGGCTGATCGCCGGCGGCTCATCGTTCGAGGTGCGCGGGGTCAACTACACGCATACCAGCACGACCCCGCCAGGTTGCCCGGAACTGCACTTTGGCGCCGACAGCCGCTGCCCCTGGGAGCAGGCGGCGATTGATGCCGACTTCGAGCGGATGCGCGCGCTGGGGGTGAACACGGTGCGGGTGCTGGTCTCTT
>JAOACN010000257.1 GCA_026417815.1 Chloroflexaceae bacterium
CTCCTGCTGACCCTGGTGGGCTTTCAGAACGCGCTCATGCTCCTGGGCGCCCTGGTCCTGGCGGCCCTGGTCGGTTCGATGACGCTGATCAAGGGCGACCTCGGCACGGCGAACAAGAAGGCGAAGTTCACGCAGATGTTCTCGCACAACCGGGCGGTGAACCTGCTGGCCGCGGCGCGCATCTTCCTCTTCGCCGCCCGTGATGTCTGGTTCGTCGTGGGTCTGCCGGTCTTCTTTGTGAGTGTGCTGGGGTGGGATTTCTGGCTGGCCGGCGGCTTCATGGCCGCCTGGACGATCGGCTATGGCTTCGTGCAGGCCTCGACGCCCGGTCTGATTCGCCGGCGCGTCGAAGGCGCTCACGAGCCTGATGGGCGCACGGCGATGGCCCTGGCCTACGGACTGGCCGCCTTTCCGGCGGGGATCGCCCTGGCGCTGATGAACGGCGTCGCGCCGACCCTTGCCGTGGTTGGCGGCTTGCTGGCCTTCGGCGTGGTCTTCGCCCTGAACTCGGCGGTTCACAGTTACCTGATCCTGGCCTACACCGACAGCGACAAGGTGGCGATGAACGTGGGCTTCTACTACATGGCCAACGCCATGGGCCGCCTGGCGGGTACCGTGCTCTCCGGCTTGCTCTACCAGATCGGCCTGCGCTACGGCGAAAGCGGCGGCCTGGTACTGTGCCTCTGGGCCTCGATGGCCTTTCTGATCATTGCTGGCACGATCTCCCTGGCGCTGCCGGTGCAGACGGCCCCGCGCACGCGCCCGATTGTGCTGAGCGATATGGGGGAGTGACACGCGTCGCGTCTAACCTGGTGGGACGCAGCCCTCCCGGACCCTCCCGGCGGGCAGGGGGGAACCCCGGGTTCCCCATTGTTACCTCAGGGCCAATGCAAAGTCTATGGGGCAAGTCCCAGACTCCTCGTGTTTCGTTGGTTCTGGCGGCGTAGCCGCCCTAACCCCCCGCCGTAAGCGGATTTGCATCAGCCCTGATCGTCACCTCAGGAACGCATGAGACCGCCAACGGTTATAGTACAGTAGCAACTGCCCGTCTGGACTATTATCTGGAGGAGGAGATCATGGGCCATCGCATCCGATCACTGCTGGGATTGGCCGCGCTGCTGGCGCTCGTAGCCGGCTGCGTCCAGCAACAGGCGCCGCCGACGACCCCGGCGGTGACCCTGGTGTCCGGCGACGCGCTGGCGCCGGTTGATCCGGCGCTGGTCAACGCCCCGCTGGAGATCACCGGTTCGTCTACGGTCTACCCGCTTACTGCCCGTATAGTTGAGGAGTTCAACGCGGAAGGCTCGCGCTCGCAGATCGACGTGAAGGTTACCGGCACCGGCGGCGGCTTTCGCAGCTTCTGCAGCGGCGATCCGGTAGATATCGTCAACGCCAGTCGCGCCATCAATGAGAAGGAAGTGGCGGCCTGCCGCGCCATCGGTCGCGAGCCGGTGGGCTTTCAGGTCGGCGTGGACGCGCTGGCGGTCGTGGTCAACCGGCAGAATACCTTTGTTGAGTCCCTGAGCTTTGCCGATCTGCTGCAGATCTTCTCGGGGCGCTATCGCGCCTGGAACGAGGTGAACCCGGCCTATCCCGCTGAGCCGATCGCGATCTTCAGCCCCGGTGTTGATAGCGGAACCTTCGATTTCTTCGTCGAAAGGGTGCTCGGTGGGGACAGGTTGCTGCTTCCTGCTATTCAGGGCGCGGTGCTTAGCGAGGATGATGTCGAGCTGATGCGGGGGATCGAAAACAATCCCTACGCAATTGGCTACTTCGGCTATTCCTATTACATGGGCGACCAGGAACGTCTGCGCGCCCTGGCCATTGATGCGGGCAATGGCCCGGTCGCGCCGAGTCTCGAAACAGTGTCGAATGGCACGTATCCCCTGACCCGACCGCTGTTCATCTATACCGACGCGCAAACGCTGCGGACCAATGTGGCGGCGGCGGCGTTTATCAGCTATTACTTGCAGCACGTCAACGAGGTGGTCCGCGACGTGGGCTACTTCGCCGTTTCCGACACGGTCGCCAGTGAGGCCCAACAGACGCTCGTAGCCGCGTTGCGCTGATCCCTGGCGTCTGGAACTGTGAAGGCGGAGGGGGGAGGCTGAGCCTCCCCCCACAGTATTCCAAACTGTACAAATATCGCGGTACAACAGCACCCATCACCAACCCTTTCCCGGAGGAGCGCCCTATGCGTACCCTGGTCATCAGCACCGATGCCCCCACCGTCCCCGGCCCGCCGCAGGGCCACTGGACGTATGCCGACTGGGAGGCCCTGCCCGACGACGGGAACATCTACGAGATTATTGACGGGGTGCTGTATATGACAACTGCGCCAAGCAGCTTTCACCAGTGGATCCAGCAGCGTCTCTATCGGTATCTCGGCATCCCGGTTGAAGATAATCGTCCTGGGTTCGTGTTTACGGCGCTCATCGGCTTGTTGATCCCCGGCTGCGATCCCGTGCAACCCGACTTCGTCTTCGTGCGCCAGGCCAGTGCCGGCATCATCCGTGACCGGCGCATCCGGGGCGTGCCCGACCTGATCATCGAAATCCTCTCTCCCAACAGCGTGGTCTACGATACGCAGGTGAAGCTGGACGCCTATGCCCGGGCCGGCGTACCTGAATACGCGATCATCGATCCACGCGCCCGTATCCTCGACCACTACCGCCTGCACTCGCCGGGGCGCTACGACGGCCCCCGGAGCTTCGGCGAGACGGACGTGGTCAGCTTCGACTGCCTGCCCGCTATCAGGCTACGGATCGCCGATCTGTTTGCCGGCGCCCCTGATCCGACCCCCTAGACACTGACTGGAATGCTTGATCCACTGAGGACAACGAGCCGTGTGGCTCGGGACGCTTGTGCCGCCATCGTTGCGAATCAACCTTTTCGAGAAATGCTATAGAGACCGGTCAACAGAGGTTGCCCGGGGCCGCGGGCTGGTTGCGATTCCGCAACGGCAGAGGCGGCAGACTGCCATTGATGATATTCAATTTCTTGCATATACTCGGCGTATGGACCAGAGCAGCGCGCAACGCCAGGCACGCATTTTCAGGGCCCTGATGCATCCGGTGCGGTTGCAGATCCTCGATCTGCTCCGCGACGGCGAGCTGTGCGTCTGCCAGATCGAGGGGCAGTTGGGCCAGCGCCAGGCCTATGTGTCGCAGCAACTGGCCGTGCTGCGGCGGGTCGGGCTCATTGCCGATCGGCGCGAAGGGCTGAACATCTACTATCGCATTGTCGAGCCGCACGTGCTCGCAATGCTCGATGCGGCGCGCGCCATGGTCGGCGATGAAGCGCCCGCGGCGGCGCAAGCGGCACCGCCGCGCTGCGCTCGCGCCGCGCCGGCCCAACCCGTTGTCGAACCGTCTGTGGTGCTGACCATCGAGGAGTAAGGTTATGCTGAACGTCAAAGTGCTCGGTTCCGGCTGCGCCAACTGCAAGCGCCTGGAAGAGCGTGTTCGCAAGGTGGTGGCCGATCGCGGCCTTGAAGCCGAGGTCGAGAAGATCTCCGATTATGGCCAGATGATGCGCTGGAACCTGATGCAGACCCCCGGCCTGGTGGTCAATGATGTTCTGGTGTCGGCAGGGCGCATCCCTGATGAGGCTGAGATCGTCAAGTGGCTGACGTGAACGCACTCTCCGCGGGAGAGGGTTTGGCAGGGTGTGACCCTTTCAGGGCCTCCCTGCCCCCTCGTCCGCCAGGCGGGTTGGGAAGGGCGAAGTTCTCGCAGAAAGAAATCGGACGCCCGGCTATCTGGATAGGAGTCAGGGTTGGGCGGCGCAGAGGCGTAGACGATCACATGCCGTGAGCCGGGCACGCGATGGGGCGGTCCATCCGCCCCGCTTTATCAGGGCATACATTCATCTTCTTGAATATCAGCGGAGCCTTGAATGGAACAGACCCTCCAATCTTCTGTGGCAGGGCGACGCCGCGCCGATCTGCGCGCCTGGCTGGTGGTCGCCGCGGCTGCCGCCATCTGGCTGATCGCCTATCGCGGCATCATGCCCCTGGCCGACTGGCTGACCTTCGGCTTGCTGGGGCTCGCGCCCGGCTCGCGCCTGGGTGAGTCGGTGGCCTTCTTCCTCTACGATGTGCCGAAGATCCTGCTTTTGCTCAGCGGCATGATCTTCGCCATCTCCACTGCGCGCTCGTTTTTCGGCCCCGAGCGCACCCGCGCCCTGCTGGGCGGCAAGCGCGAGGGGGTGGGGAACGTGGCCGCGGCGGGCTTGGGGGTGCTGACGCCCTTCTGCTCCTGCTCGGCCGTGCCCCTGTTCATCGGCTTCGTGGAGGCCGGCATTCCCCTGGGGGTCACCTTCTCCTTCCTGATCGCCGCGCCAATGGTCAACGAAGTGGCCCTGGTCATGCTGTTCGGCATGTTCGGCTGGCGCGTGGCGCTGCTCTATCTGGTCGCCGGGCTGAGTGTGGCCATCGTGGCCGGCATCGTGATCGGGCGATTGAAGCTGGAACGCTACGTCGAGGAGTTTGTCTGGCAGATCAAAGGCGGCGGCGGGGCCGTGGCGGCGGCGCGGCCAACCTGGTCCGATCGCTTCACCCTGGCCTGGCGCGCCACCCGCGAGATCGTGGGCAAGGTCTGGCTCTTCGTGGTGATTGGAATTGCAGTGGGCGCGGCGATCCACGGCTACGTGCCCGAGGAGGCCCTGGCGGGGATCCTGGGGCGGGGGGCCTGGTGGTCGGTGCCGGTAGCCGTGGCCCTGGGTGTGCCGCTGTACTCCGGCGCCGCGGGGATGATCCCGGTGGTGCAGGCCCTCATCGCCAAGGGCGCGGCCCTGGGCACGGCGCTGGCCTTCATGATGGCCGTGGTGGCCCTCAGCCTGCCGGAGTTGATCATCCTGCGCCGGGTGCTCAAGCCGCGACTCCTCGCCGTGTTCGTTGGCGTGGTGGCGACGGGGATCATCGCCATCGGGTATTTGTTCAACCTGGTGTTGTGAGCGACGAAAAGGAGGGCGGGGAAACCTGGTTTCCCCGCGCCCCTACCCACGGGAGGGTTTGGCAGGGCGAAGCCCTCCCCAGGAATGCTTTTGGCTGCGCGGTGCGCGGCGCGAAAGGAGCGTGGCTATGTCCAATCCAGCGGCGGTGGTCTCGCGCGATCAGGTCCCCGGGGTTGCTCGCCAACTCTCGGCGCTCGATCGCTACCTGACCCTGTGGATCTTCCTGGCGATGGCGCTCGGGGTGGGTCTGGGCTATTTCTTCCCCGCGGTCGAGGGGTTCATCAACCGCTTTCAGGTCGGTACGACCAACATCCCTATCGCGATTGGCCTCGTGCTGATGATGTACCCGCCCTTCGCCAAGGTCAGGTACGAGGAACTGGGCGAGGTCTTTCGCAACCGCAGGGTGCTGGGTCTGTCGCTGATCCAGAACTGGGTTGTCGGCCCCGTCCTGATGTTCATTCTGGCGATCACCTTCCTGCGGGGCTACCCTGAGTACATGATCGGCCTGATCCTGATCGGTCTGGCGCGCTGTATCGCCATGGTGATCGTCTGGAACGAGCTGGCCAGGGGCGACACGGAGTACGCCGCCGGGTTAGTGGCCTTCAATAGCGTGTTCCAGGTGTTGTTCTACAGCGTGTCCGCCTGGGTGTTCATCACGGTGCTGCCGCCGCTGTTCGGGCTGCAGGGCAGCCTGGTGCAGATCGGCATCGGCGAGATCGCCCGCAGCGTGTTCATCTACCTGGGCATTCCGATGATCGCCGGGTTCCTGACCCGCTTCGCGCTCCTGCGGGCGAAGGGCCGTGCGTGGTACGAAACGCGCTTCGTGCCGCGGGTCAGCCCGCTGACGCTCATCGCGCTGCTCTTCACCATTGTGCTGATGTTCAGCCTCAAGGGCGAGCTGATCGTCCAGATCCCGCTGGATGTGGTACGTATCGCCATCCCGCTGTTGCTCTACTTCGTGCTGATGTTCCTGATCAGCTTCTGGATGGGCCGGCGCATCGGCGCGGATTATAGCAAGACCACGACCCTGGCCTTCACCGCGGCCAGCAACAACTTCGAGCTGGCCATCGCCGTCGCTGTGGCGGTCTTCGGCATTGGCTCCGGCCAGGCCTTTGCCGCGGTGATCGGGCCGCTGGTCGAGGGGCCGGGGAGGATCGCTCTTGTGAACGTGGCCTTCTGGTTCCAGCGGCGCTCCTTCGCCCACGAGGCGGCCCCGGCGACGGCCATTGCCGAGGCGGGGGCCGCGGCGGGTTGCGCGCCGCCGGTCAGTGATCCGGGTGAGTGACGCGGGTAGGCGCTACCTTCATCATGACTTGACGTAATAATGCTC
>JAOACN010000315.1 GCA_026417815.1 Chloroflexaceae bacterium
AGATGTGTATAAGAGACAGAGCGGGGGCCTCAAGCGCGGCAAGTTCGGTCTCGGCGCGGGTCAGGGCTTCGCGGGCCTCGGCCAGACCGGCAATGACCGCCGGGGGCGTGGCCGGGCCGAAGGTGGCCTGCATCTGCTCCAACTGGGCGATGATCTGCTGCTGGCGGCCGATGGCCGCGGTCAGTTCGGTGCTGCGGGCCTCGTAGGCTGCCCGATCGAACACCGGCGCCCCGGAAGGCGGGGTGGGCGCCTCGGCGGCGGAGATAGCCGGCGCCTCGGCGGCAGGGGCCTCGACCGGGGCAGGCGCCGTCGGCGCCTCGGCGGCAGGAGTCTCGACCGGGGCGGGCACGGTCGGCGCCTCGGCGGCAGGGGCCTCGACCGGAGCGGGCGCCATCGGCGCCTCGGCGGCAGGAGTCTCGACCGGGGCAGGCGCCGTCGGCGCCTCGACAGCGGGGACCTCGACCGGGGCGGGCACGGTCGGCGCCTCGGCGGCAGGGGCCGCGACCGGGGCGGGCACGGTCGGCGCCTCGGCGGCGGGGGCCTCGACCGGGGCGGGCACGGTTGGCGGCTCGGCTGGCGTGAGCGTCGCGACCGGCGGCGGGGCGGTCAGCGGTTCGGGGGCGGGGACCTCGGCGCCATTGGCCAGGGCCGGCCCGCCGTCGGGTGTAACCGGTGGTGGAGCGGCCGGCGCCGGGGCAGCGGCATTGACCTGGGCGAACAGATCGGCGCCGCAATTATCACAGTAGCGTTCTCCGGGCAGCGCCGTTGCGCCGCAGATCGCGCAGATCAACTGCCCCTCGGACCCGGCAGCGGGCACGGTGGGGGGCACGGTGGCAGCGCCAGCGGCCAGAGCGGGGGAACCGGGCGCGGCGGTCGCGAGGGCGGTCAGATCGGCGCCGCAGTTGTCGCAAAACGCTTCGCCTGGCAGGACCGGCGCGCTACAGGCAGGGCAGACAGCCGCGACCGGGGCGGTTGCTACCGGAGCGCCAACGGGTGCGGGGGCCACGACCTCCTCGAGGCGTGTGCCGCACTGATCGCAGAAGCGGTTAGCCGGGTCATTTGGAGCGCCGCAGGAAGGACAGGTCTTCATACTCTTACTCCTCAAGCTTCTGGGTCAACCGGCGCGTAGCGTACTTGAGCGCTTTCTGGGACTCGGCGCTGATTGCGCCGCCCTGCTCGAGTTGCTCGGCTTGCTGGCGCGTTTGCTCGGCCAGTTCCAGTTCGCCGAGGTCGAGCAGACGGGTGGCGGCGGCGCGCAATTTCTGAGTGGCGCCGGCAGTATTGCCCAGTTCCGCCTCGGCCAGGGCGCGGGTTTGCAGCTTGAAGGCCGTCACCTTTTCAACCAGGTTCATCACCCGCGGATCGAAGGTGGCGGCGTCCGGATCGGCGCTGAAGGTCAGCAACACATCCTGCTTCACAATCTGCTCCTGCTGCGCGCCGACGGGTGTGGCGTGCAACTCGGCCTGGGCGATGCGAAACTGGCCAGGGGGGCGAGCGGGGAGCATCAGTTCGACGATGACACTATTGACCTGGCCATAGACCAGATCGCCCAGTTTGACGGCCACCTCACTGGCGCCGATGGGCTGGTAGCCGAGATTGGCAATCGTGGGCGTGACGCGATAGACGGCGCGGGGGGTCGCCTCGCGCACGAGGCGCAGGAGCAGGCGCGTCTCGACGGCGGCGGTCCCCTGGGCGCTGCGCACCGCGCGTTGGAAGAACGTGAGGATCTGGCCAGGATCGGCGACATAATCGGAGAGGCCGCCGGTCGCCTCGGCCAGGTCATCGAGCAACTTTTCGTTCCACTCGGCGCCGAGGCCGAGGGCAGTGATACGCACCCCGGCCTGGCCCAGGCTCTGCGCCAGGGTGCGGCAGACCTCTTCATCGCCCCAGGTCTGGCCGTCGGTCAGGATGAGCATGGCGCTGTAGCGATCGGGGCCGGCGTACTTTTGCAACTCGACCTGACCGGCCTGCATCCCGAGGGACATCGCCGTGCCGCCCATTTCGACGATCTGGTCAACGGCGGCGTGGAGGGCTGCCTGATCGGTGGCGAAGGTAGCGGGGACGAGGGTCTGCACGGTATCATCAAAGATGACAATCGAAACCACGTCCTGCGGAGTGAGGCTCTCGATCAGGCGGCGGGTAGCCTGCTTCATACTTTGTAGTTTGGCGCCCTGCATCGAACCGGAGCGATCGAGCACCAGGCAAAAGTTCAGCGGAACGGGCGTCGGAGGCGGGGCAGTGGGGGCCGCCTCGACCAGCAGGTAGCCCAGTTGCGGGGCGCCACTCGCAGGTATCGGCGCGCGACCCCAACTACAGGTCAGCGTGATAGCATCGGCCATCGGGTCCTCCATCAGCGTAGATCGCCACCGGTTGGACGTTGCAGCGACGGGCATGGTTGCCCCTCACTTCTTCAATCGGCTGATTTCACTCAAACCTGACCAGAATGACGGCGATATTATCTTCGCCGCCGGCCTGGTTCGCTGCGGCAACAAGGGCCTCACAGATAGCCTGGGGCGGCTCCTCGCGGGCCAGAAAGCGTTCCATTTCGGGGTCGCGGGTCATCTCCCACTGGCCGTCGGAGCAGAGCAAGAGCGCGTCACCGGGCCGGAGGCGTTCGGTAAAGACGTCAATATCGATCTCGCTGCGATCGCCGAGGGAACGGAGCACGGCATTGCGCTGGGGATGGCTATAGATGTCGTCCTCGGCGATCTGGCCGAGATCGACCAGGCGTTGCACCAGCGAGTGATCCCGGGTGATGCGCCGGAGCCGGCCATCGCGGAAGAGGTACGTGCGGCTATCGCCGACATTACCGATGATCGCCCGGTCGCCGGCAACGAGGGCCATGGTGAAGGTCGTTCCCATATCGTTGGCCTGAGCGCGGCTCTCGGCAATCACGGCCTCATTGGCCCGTTGCACGGCGCGCCGCACGAAGGCGATAGCTTCCTCTTCGCTAAAGGCCGCATCGGGCTGCACGGCGCGGGCCAGGTATTCGCCAAGGAAGAGATCGGCGGCGGCGCGCACGGCAAGGCCGCTGGCCACTTCGCCGGCGGCGTGGCCGCCCATGCCATCGGCAACGATATAGACACCCCAGATTTCGGGCCGGTTATTGTTGATAAGGGTCAACTGGAGGGTAAAGAGGCTGTCTTCATTATGCTCGCGCACGATCCCGGTATCGGTATGGGCGCCAACCACCTGACGCAGGGGCACGGGATGGGTGCGCTCGGCCAGAAGTTGCTCGAGGGTGGCGGCAAGACTCGCGGCATCAGCATAGACGCCGGTGCGCACCTGGCGCAACACGACCACCAGTGGCAGCTCGCGTCCGGCGGCCTCGGCCTCCTCCTCGCCGAGTCGCAGGGTGGTGCGGGGGGTGGCGGTGAGGCGCTCGAGCACATCGGCCAGGGCGAGGAGGTCGGCCTGGACCGCAGCGGCGTCATCGGGGGCGATGGGGCGCAGATGCGGGGCATTCCGCAGGCGGGCGCCACCACCGGGCAACGGCTCGAGATCGGTGGGAGCTACCGGGCCGAGGGCCAGACCCCGGGCATGGAGACTGACCAGCAGGCGCGCCAGACCGAGGCCAACGGCCAGGGCGGCAGTCTCATCAAGGGGCGTCGGCAGAGGGGCACGGCCACTGTCGTTAAGAACGGTAAGCACACGCCCGTCTTCCTCAACCTGGTCCCAGATCTCGGGGAGGAGGGCGCGGGCGCGCTCATCGTCAACGGCGGTAACGAGGGCCGGGCCGACGGGCGCATCGGCGGGGGTCAGCATGGCGGGATAGGAGCGGCGTTCGAGCGCCGCGCCACAATCGATGCAAAAGGCCTCCTCCGGCTCATTAGCGGTAGAGGCGCAGGCCCAACACCGACGCCAGGGAGCGGTATCAACCCTGTCTCTTATACACATCTGACGC
>JAOACN010000265.1 GCA_026417815.1 Chloroflexaceae bacterium
CCCCGACCGGGAGGGGCGAAAACCCTTTCGCCCCGCGAGGCGTCGGCGCGCCCGGCGCCGGTTGGAGCGGTGTGGGGCAACCGGGTTGCCCCTCGCCCCTGCCCGTAGGCGGGCGTCGGTTCACCGGGTCGGGGGAAACCCGGTATCCCCACGCCCCGGCCGGGAGGGGCGAAAACCCTTTCGCCCCGCGAGGCGCCGGCGCGCCCGGCGCCGGTTGGAGCGGTGTGGGGCAACCGGGTTGCCCCACGCCCCTGCCCGTAGGCGGGCGCCGGTTCACCGAGGCGGGGGAAACCAGGTTTCCCCACGCCCCTGCCCGCAAGCGGGCACCGGCGACCCGAACGCCGCCCCTCCGAGCGGAGGGTCCTACAGCGCCGTGATCCGCGCCCCGGCGGCCAGTTGTTCCGGGGTGAGGTGATACAGATGATCGAAGAGCGCCACCTTGAAACTGGCCGGGCCGTGGGCCTGGGCGGCGGCCAGTTCGGCGGCCAGGCCAAAGGCGGCCAGCGCCCCGGCGGTGGCCAGCAGATAGTCCCGCTCGACGGCGGCAAAGGCGGCGACCACGGTGGTGGCCATGCAGCCGGTGCCGGTAATGGTGGACAGCCAGGAGTGGCCGTTGTCCACTGCAACGGCCCGCTCGCCATCGGAGATGATGTCGCGGGGGCCGGTAATGGCGACCACCAGGCGGCGTTCGCGGGCCAGCCCGCGGGCCACGGCCAGGGGATCGCGCACGCCCTCGACGCTCTCGACGCCTTTGACCACGCCGCCTGCCCCGCTCAGGGCGCCGATCTCGCCGCTGTTGCCGCGCAACACGGCCACCTGAAGCTCGTCAAGCAGCCGCAGGTTCGTTTCCGTGCGCAGGGCGGTCGCTCCCGCCCCCACGGGGTCGAGGATCACCGGAACGCCGCGGGCATTGGCCTGCCGCCCGGCGATCAACATCGAGGTGACCCAGTCGGAGGTCAGGGTGCCGGGGTTGAGCACCAGCGCCCCGGCCAGGCCGACCATCTCGGCCACCTCTTCGGGGGCGTGGGCCATCACCGGCAGCGCCCCCACGTGGAGGGTGACATTGGCGGTGTCGTTCATCACCACCAGGTTGGTGATGTGGTGGATCAGCGGCTTTTCGGCGCGGATGCGCCCCAGGATCGCCGCGACGCGGTTCGCCAGCTCGCTCATGCTCGCCTCCTTCGTTGCTCAACAATTGCCCGCAGGTTACGGGCCGCCTGCTCCGGGTCGGGGGCGCCAATGACCGCCGAGATCACCGCCACCCCGGCGGCCCCCGCGTCAATCACCGCGCCGGCATTCTCCAGCGTGACGCCGCCGATGCCGACGATGGGCAGGGGAACGGCGCGGGCAATTGCCCGCAGCGCCTCCAGGCCGATGGGTGGGCCGGCATCGGGCTTGCTCGGCGTGCCGAACAGGTCGCCAACCCCCAGGTAATCGGCGCCGTCGCGCCGGGCCTGCTCGGCCTGCTCGACCGTCTCGACCGAAACGCCGAGGAGCCGGTCCGGCCCGAGTAGCGGGCGCGCCAGATGCGCCGGCAGATCCTCCTGCCCCAGGTGCACCCCCTCGGCATCGAGGGCCAGGGCCACATCGAGGCGATCGTTGACGATCAAGGGAACCCCGGCCGCGCGGGTCATCTCGTGCAGCGCCTGTCCCAGGGCCAGCATCTCGCGGGTCGAGCCGTGCTTCATGCGCAGTTGCACCACCGTCGCCCCGCCGCGCAGCGCCGCCCGCACCAGGTCCAGCAACGGGCGGCCCGCGGCGGCGTGGTGGTCGGTAATGACGTAGAGCGCCCAGTCAGGCGGGGGGAGGGAGGATCGGGTCATGGCCATCAACACCTTTCTGCTGCTCACGCGAAAATCAAGACGCCGCCGATCGCAGGGATCAGCGGCGTTGAAAGCAACTGCCGATGCTTCCCTACGCTGGCATGATCCAGGTCAGGTTCCGAGGGTTAGCGGCATCAATCGGGCCGCACTCTCAGCCAGACTCTTCTGGCGCCCCTAGCATGGCCACACGAACCGTGGCATTCGGTTGTCTGACGTGGGGAAAGCGTACGTGTTCAGCGTTGGGGTAACCCCGCAGACGTGGGAGCGAGGGCGTCCCGTCCTCGTCAGGATTCGGGGGCAAGATGCCCTCGCTCCCAGGAGAAGTGTGAACACGTACGGGAAAGCAGGTTTCCCCACAGCCCCCGCCCGCAGGGCAGGGGTCACGCTTCCCTTCTTTCTTTCATTGCGATGGAAGTCATTATACTGTTCCTGGAGCGCATTGCAAGGTGGTTTGGGAGGGCCATGCTCTCCCACATTCTCAATTTGAGGGCGGTGCAGCCGCAGAAGGGGCTATAATGGTAGCCGTGGAGAAGGCGCGCCCTGGGGCAAACCCGGTTCCCCGGCAAGCCCCGCCAGGTCCGACACGCGGTGCCAGCCTATGGAATTCAAAGACTATTATGCCATCCTGGGCGTCTCACCCGACGCCGACGAACAGACGATCAAGAAGGCCTATCGCAACCTGGCGCGCCAGCACCACCCCGACGTGAACCCTGACGACAAGGAGGCCGAGGCGCGTTTCAAGGAGATCAACGAGGCCTATCAGGTCCTTGGCGACGCCGAGCGCCGTCGCAAGTACGACGAACTACGCGCCCAGTACCAGAACTGGCAGCAGCGTGGCGGCGGCGATTTCAACTGGTCGCCGTGGCAGAGCGCGCCGGGGCAGTACGTCTACACGACCAACGTGGCGCCCGAGGATCTCGAGGATCTCTTCGGCGAAGGTAGCCCGTTCTCCGAGTTCTTCAGTTCCATCTACGGCCAGCCCCGGGCGCGCGGGCCGGAACGCCCCCGCCGCGGTCGCGACGTGGAGGCGCCAGTGACGATCTCGCTCGAAGAGGCCTTTCGTGGCACTACCCGCTGGCTACAGGTTGGCGATCGGCGCATTGAGGCCCGCATCCCTCCCGGCGTGCAAACCGGCACTCGCGTGCGTCTGGCTGGCCAGGGCCGCCCCGGACGCGCGGGTGGGCCGCCGGGCGACCTCTACCTGGTCGTCGAAGTGGAGCCCCATCCCCAGTTCGAGCGCGATGGCGACGATCTGACCACCGTTGTGCCAGTGGATTTCCTCACCGCGGCGGCCGGCGGCGAGGTCCGCGTGCCAACCCTCGACGGGACGGTGAAGCTCAAGATCCCCCCGCGCACCCCGGCCGATCGCGTCTTCCGGCTCAAAGGCAAGGGTATGCCGCGTCTTGATCGGCCCGCGGAGCGGGGTGACCTGTTCGCGCGGGTCAAGCTGGTGCTGCCCGAGGCGCTCTCGGACGCGGAAATCGAGGCGCTGCGCGATCTGGCCCGGCGCCGGGCGGCGTGAGGCAGGAAGGGGAGATCTGCGGGGGCCGCAGGCCCCCGCACCCCCCGCCAGCGGCAACGTGACAAAGCTATAGCCCGTCGGCTGAAGCCGCGGGCTACCGATGCGAGGCCCGCCGTTCGGCTGAGCCTTCGTCCCGGCTCAGGCCAGGGCTCACGGCGAAGCCTTCGCGGGCTATGCCGGATTTATTTCTTAATGATCATTTGCTACCCCGAGGAGCACCGCCATGCTGGCGCGTCGAACCAAGCTCGATGAACTTGCCGCGCGGGCCGGCCTGCCGATTGAGACGCTGCGGCAGTTGCTGGAACTGGGCGTGATCGAAGAGGGGCCGGAAGTGACCGAAGAGGACCTGGCCGAGTTGCGCCGGGTGCATCGCCTCATCAGCGACCTGGGGCTGGATCACGAGGCGGTGCTGGTGATCCTCTGCATGCGCAAACGCATGCTGGCGCTGCAACGGGAGGTGGCGCGGCTGCGAACCGAGTTGCACCGGCAGCGTCGCCCCGATCGGGTAACGCTGTGGGTCGAGGCCGAATGGAGCGATAGTTGAGTGGCCTATGTTGGGTGACATTGGACGCTGGTTGATTGGCATCGGTGCGGCCCTGGTGGTTCTGGGGCTGCTGTTCCTGCTCCTGGGGCGCGTGCCCTGGCTGGGGCGCCTGCCGGGCGACATCGTGATCGAGCGCCCGGGTCTTACCGTCTACATCCCCCTCGGAACCATGCTCCTCATCAGTCTGATTCTGACCCTCCTGGCAAATCTGATCGGGCGCTTCTGGCGTTAGGGGCCTCGCGGCGCGCCAGATGAATGAAGAAGTGTTCCAGGGAGGGCCAGGCCCTCCCAAACCCTCCCGTACGGCGCGCCGAGGCTGCACCCTCCATACGTCCCCGGGGAGGTCCAGGCCCTCCCTCCGGGCAGGGGGATGGGGAAACCAGGTTTCCCCATCCCCCGTGCATCTGCCCATGTTCCTGGGAAAAAATCCCCTCCCGAGGAGGGGACTTTTTCCCTTTGTTGATTAAATCAATCATATTAGTCTTATTAATATCTTGAGTTTCTTACGCAAGAATAGAGGAGGTTCCCATGCTCGTTCGCGGCTTCCAGGGTCGTATTGGCGCCCTGGTTGGCGCGGCGCTGGCCGCGCTGGTCATTTTGGCGGGGTGCTCGGTGGCGCAGCAGCCCGCCGCGCAGGCGCCCGCACCGCAGGTGCAGCAGCCCGCCGTTCAACCGCCGTCCGTCGCGCAGGCGCTCCCGGGGCGCGGGTTCGACAAGGCCGTGGTCAGCACCGCCTGGCTTGCCGATCATCTGAACGATCCCCAGGTGCGGGTGATCGAGGTGAGTGTCACGCCGGGGGTCTACGAGCGCGGCCACATTCCCGGCGCGGTCAACTTCGTCTGGCACAGCGATTTTGTTGATACGGTGCGCCGCGACATTGTCAGCCCCGAGCGCTTTGAGCAACTGGCCCGCGCGGCGGGGATCAACAACGACAGCACGATCGTGCTCTACGGCGACAACAACAACTGGTTCGCCGCCTGGGGCGCATGGGTCTTTCTGCAGTACGGCGCCAACGACGTGCGGCTCCTCGATGGTGGTCGCGCCCTCTGGGAAGCCGAGAACCGCGAACTGGCCCTCACGCCGCCCACTCCCGCCCCGGGTGACTTTACCGTGAGCCAGCGGGAGCAGTTGCGCGTGAAACTGCCCGATGTGCTGCAGGTGGTCGAGGGCCAGCAGGATAAGGTCCTGATTGACATCCGCTCGCCCGATGAGTTCTCCGGGAAGATCTTCGCCCCCGAGGGATTCCAGGAACTGGCCGTGCGCGCCGGCCACATTCCCGGCGCGGTCAATATCCCCTGGAAGCAGGCGCTGAACGAGAACGGCACCTTCAAGTCGGAGGAGGAACTGCGCGCCCTCTACGCCGGGAAGGGCATTGACGGCAGCAAGCCGATCATTACCTACTGCCGCATCGGCGAGCGGGCCAGCCACACCTGGTTCGTGCTGAGCCAGATCCTCGGCTACGATGTGGCCCTCTACGATGGTTCGTGGACCGAGTGGGGCAATACCGTCGGCGTCCCGATCGAGAACCCCGCCGGCACGGTCTGGGGTGGACAGTAAGGAGATCCCGGATGGTGTGGACGGGCGCGGCCCGCCCACACCGTCCGAAACGGTTCGTAGAAGGCCCCGCCGCGAAACGATGTAACACGTTAGCCTCCTGACGTTGTCGCTTGCCGCGGCTTCCGCTGCGAGGAGGTTCGGAGGGGTTGCACCCCGCCGAGCTTTTTCCTTCCTGGTGCGGCTTCGCTGCGCCGCACCGGGAAGGGAAGATCGTCGGCGGCCCATGGCCCCCGCAACCCCCGCCAGGGGCAAAGTGACAAAGCTAATGGGCTAGCATGCTAACTGGTGCATCCGGCAAGTCCTGATACACGAAAGGGCTGGGAGGCGGGTTTCTGGGAGGGCAAAGCCCTCCCAGACCCTCCCGTTCGAGAACTTGCCGGATGCACCGCTGACATAATAGCATCCTATGACTCTCCCTCCTGTCACGCGCAGCCCGAACGGTCGGGCTGCGGCTTTCGTGCCACGCTACGCCGGCGCGCTACGGGCGGCGGCGGCGGCGTTGATCCTTGTGGCGCTGCTGGCCCTGGCCTGGGCCCTGCACGCCGCTCCGGGCCGCGGCGCGCCGGCGGCGCTGTCGCTGCTCCTGGGCCTGGCGCTGGGGATCGTGTTCGAGCGGGGCCGCTTCTGTTTCTTCTGCATTTTGCGCGATGGGATCGAGCACCGCAACACCGGTCCGAGCTATGCCATTCTGGCCGCCCTGGCCGCCGGTTCGATCGGCTACGCCCTGGTGCTGGGGGTCTTTCTGCCCAGCCCGTTCGTGGGGCGCCTGCCGGCCGAGGCGCACATCGGACCGGTGAGCTGGGTCCTGGTGGTGGCGGGCCTGGCCTTCGGTCTGGGGATGGCGCTCTCCGGCGCCTGCATCAGTGGCCACCTCTACCGCCTGGGCGAAGGCTCGATCCGCGCTCCGTTCGCCCTCCTCGGCGCCACCGCCGGCCTGGGTCTGGGCCTGTTGAGCTGGAACCCGCTCTACCGCCTGGCGATCGCCGAGGCCCCGGTGCTCTGGCTGCCGGCCTGGCTGGGGTACGGCGGGGCGCTGGCGCTCCAACTGGCCCTGCTGGCGGGGCTGGGGCTGCTGCTGCTGCGCGGCGCGCCCGAGATCCCGGCCCGCGCCGCCGCCCGCCCAACCCTGGTGAGCGTGCGCCAGGCCCTGTTGCGGGAACGCTGGCCGCCCCTCGTCACCGGGGCGCTGGTGGGACTGATCGGCGCGGTGGCCTACCTGCGCGTCGAGCCGCTCGGGGTTACCTCGCAACTCGGCAGCCTGGCCCGCACCGCCCTGGATGCCGCCGGGCTGCTGCCCGCCCGGCTCTACGGCCTGGATACGCTGGCCGGTTGCGCCACCCAGGTCGTTCGCACCATTACCAACAACGGCCTGTTGATCGGCGGCCTGGTGCTGGGGTCCCTGGCGGCCGCCCTGGTCTCCGAACGCTTCAGCCTGTCGCGCCCGACGTGGCGGGGGGCGAGTAGCGCGCTGGCCGGCGGGGTGCTACAGGGGTGGGGCGCGCTGCTGGCCCTGGGATGCACCGTTGGCACCCTGCTCTCGGGGATCTCCGCCTTCGCCGTCGCGGGCTGGGTCTTCGCCGCGGCGATGCTCGGCGGTGTGTGGCTGGGGATCCGCTTGCGCCTCCACACCTGGGGGGAGTAGGTTGCCAGGATGCTGCGCGCCATTGTGTGTGACAAATGTCGTAGTCGCTGCCATCAAAGCGGGGTAAACTAAAGCCTTACAGGCCTCTCCTTTGTCACTGCCGCAGCTTCCGCTACGAGGAGGTTCGGAGGGGCTATACCCTTCGAGCTTTCCCCTTCCTTGTGGGGCGCGACTTCGACGCGCCCCACAAGGAAGGAAAGATCTTCAGGGCCTGCGGCCTCCCCAACCTCCGCCAGGGGCAAAGCGACAGAGTAGAAAGGCCGCCCTTGCGGGCTTTCCATAGTAAAGAGGGGCGTGGGGAAACCGCGTCTCCCCGCCCCGGAGCTGCCTGGTCTGGCAGTGGAGTTGCAGGCATGACCACGCCCGAGCTTGAGCTTCACGAACTGATGCCCGAACCGGAGGAAGCCTGGCGGCGTTTGCTCCGCTTTGTGGGATGGAACGGGCGCGACCGGGCCGCGGCGGCGCGAACGAGCGCGGCGCTGCTCAAACACGCCCACCAGCTGGTGGTTGACGTCTACGATCATCTGGCCCACGTCCCTGAGACCGCCGCCATCCTTGGCTGGGAGCACCACATTGACGAAAAGCACCTGGAAGAGCGCCGGCGCTTTTTCACCCTCTGGCTGGCCCGAACCATCGGCCTGGACACCAGCGATGAGTTTGCCGCATACCTTTTCTATGCCGGGAAGGCCCACGCCGGCCACGGTCCCCGGCGCATTCACACCCCGCCTGAGTATGTAACTGCCTCGATCGGCCTGGTGCAGGCCGCCTTCGCCAACACCCTGGCGCACGAAGACCTTCCGGCCGAGGTGATCGGCAACGCTATTGCAGCCTGGAGCAAGTACCTCAACGTGCAACTCAACCAGATGCTGCTCGGCTACTGCGCTGCCCAGGAACTGCGGAGCGGCACCCTGGCGGTGCGCTGCACGCTCTTTGGGCGCCTGCGGCCGCTGCTGGGAACGCAGGAGATCCAGGTAATGGTTGCCCCCGGGGCCTGTGTTGGCGAGGTAGCGCGCAAAGTGTTCAACTACTTCCCCCAGGCCCGCGCCGAAGCACTCGAACGTGTCTGGCGCGCCGAGGAAAAGAGCGATGCGCTCTGGATGGAGGTCGTTCCGGCATACGTTACGCGCCCGGGCTGGCGGATTCTGCACAACGGCCGGGAGGTGCGCTACCACGGCGGCTTTGCCGCGCCCGTCCAGTCTGGCGATGAAGTAGCGGTGTTTCCGCCCGGTCGGTAGCGCAGGGACCGCATGCTTCCCTACCTCCCGCCATCCGACGTTGGAGCCGCTCGCGCCCGCCCACGGGCAGGGGCCCGGCGAAACCCTATTTCCCCCCTCCTCAAGCGGTGTTGGGGCCGCCGACGTCCCCGCGGCAGGGGGGTGGGGAAA
>JAOACN010000273.1 GCA_026417815.1 Chloroflexaceae bacterium
ATAAGAGACAGGGCGCCCCAACTGGTCATGCCGGTGTAGTAGCCGTACCCGGGGTGCGTGTTCACGGAGATCGTGCCGTAGCGCAGGTCGAACAAGGCCCGCTCGTAGGCGGCGCGCACCCGCGGATCCCGCAGCGTCTCCGGATGCACCACGATGGTGGCAGCGAGTCGGCCCCACAGTCGCTCGTTGGCGAAGACTACCGCCCGGTCAATGAAGCTGGCCACATCGGGCGCGTCGAGCGCCGTCTCGCCCAGGAAGGGGCCGAACTGCTCATGGGTGAAGAGCGGCTCGTCCGCGTCCTCGGGATCAAGGTTGGGGACCAGGGTCCAGGGCAACTCACCCTTGCCGGGCAGGCCCAGACGGCGCACATCGGCGTGCCGGGCCAGAATGGCGGCGTAGGTGGCCTCACTGCCGGGGTACCAGGCGCGGCGGGTGGGGGTGGCGGCGAGGATCTGCTCGAAGCGGCCCAGGAACTGGTGGCGCAGCGCCCACTGCCGGTGCTGGATGATCATCCGCGGCGACACGCACAGGTAGCCCCCGTTGAGGACCGTCCAGGTGGCCAGGGCGAGGGCCTGGGTCTCCAGTTCGGCAGGCTTCCAGGGACCAGGAACGATGATCGCTGGCGTGACGTTGCCCAACTCCGCCGTAAACGGCCGGGTCAGGGGCGGCGGGCCAGCCAGGAGCCGTTCATAGGTCTGGCGCGAGCCGGTCAGGTGCACGCAATCAACCGCGGGGTGGTGGGTCAGGTAGAAGCCAACCATGGCCCCGCCGGTGAGCAGGCGCAGGTAGCCGCCGGCGATCAGCGGCGCGAAGGCCTCGGCGAAGAGGGGCTCGAGGTAGCTGTTGATCGGGCTGAATTTGAAGGCTACCACACGGCCTTCAACAAAGAGCTGGTAGAGAATGTCCGTAGCGACGACCAGTGCGGCGTTCCCGGCGCCGAGCACGGCCACCACCTGGCCAGCCTGGGGCGTGCGGTAGGCCCAGGCCTGGGTGGCGATTGTCTCCTCCAGGGAAACGCCGGGCCGCATCCAGACCTCGGCGTGCATGCCGGGCTGGGTCAACTCCTCATAGATGTCGTCGGGGTAGACGCGAACTATCGCCTGGTCGCCAGGACCACGGTACGGCGGGTGGGGGAGGCGGGGGTGGCCGTAACGCTCGATCTCGGCCAGCGAGCGGCGGAGCAGGCGCGCGTAGCGCATGTTCATCGTCATCCCGGTCCACTCCTCGCCCTCGGCATGGCCGCCGGGCGGCAGGCCCTTGGCTTCCAGCGAGACTTCCACGATGCGCGGCCCAACGCGCATCAGGCCGGCGAGCACCTCATCGAGCAGGGCGCCACGCTGTGCGGGGCCGAGGCGCGCCCAGGCGCCGGCATAGGCGCGCAACTCTTCCAGCGCCGCGTCGAGCGCCGCGCGCTGCTCGGGAGCAAGCTCATCTTCTGGCGTTGGCGGAACGGGATGGGCCCGATCCGCTCCAACGCGATCTTCCGTCGTGCTTGTCATCGCCTTCCTCCTTGAAGTCGAATCGACAGCGAACGGCACACGAAAACACGCATCCGCGTGCGTGTCTCTATCATAGCTCCGGCGCTCGATTCTGTGTGAGAATAACCTGGCACCCTGCGTAGCAGGGTCGCTACTGGAGGGTAGCGTGCCGGCTCGGGGGCCACCGGGACGCGCCCCCGCCGCCCCGTCCGCCGTTCCCGCGCCTGCGCCCCGCCGCCCTATCCGCCGTTCTCGCGCCCGCGCCACCGCCACCCCGTCCCGGACGATGCGGGGGTGGGGCCGAAGCATTCGCGTCGCACGGCGCGCGCCCATCGGGGTGGGGTGGGGGCGCCGATGCGGGGGTGGGGCCGAAGCATTCGCGCCGCACGGCGCGTGACCATCGGGGTGCGGTGGGGGCGCCGATGCGGGGGTGGGGCGGCCGAAGCATTCGCGCCGGACGACGCGTGACCACCGGGGTGCGGTGGGGGCGCCGATGCGGGGGTGGGGCCGAAGCATTCGCGCC
>JAOACN010000327.1 GCA_026417815.1 Chloroflexaceae bacterium
GCGTCAGATGTGTATAAGAGACAGGGTCTGCTCGGAGCGCAGGGCCAGCGTGCGCGTGGCCCCTGAGCGATCGCCCCTGAGCTTAACCTTGAACACATAGACGCCGCCGGGGTTATCCAGCGGGACCGGATACCCCAGATAGCGCAGGGTGGCGCGCGCCTCGTAGCGGGGCTCGAAGGCGGCGTCGGCGGTGGCGACGGCGTGCAGCGCAGCCAGGGTAGCTTCGGGGAGCGGACGCTCCGCCGTGCCATAGGCGCTGCCGAGGTAGTACGCGGCATAGGCACGCGCCTGGGCGTCCGGGTGCCGCAGGGCGGCGTCAAGAGCCGCGTAGGCCGCGGGGTGGTCATCGCGGATCGCCAGGAAGGCCAGGGCGGCCAGGGCGAAGCGCCGCCGGCGCTCGGCGAACTTCCCCTGCCCGCGTTTGAGAGCCAGCAACCCTTGCCAGAAGGGAACCGCTTCCGGCGCCCGGCTATAGCCAATCACATCGAGCAAGAACTCCTCGGCCCGCGCGGCGGCTTTGGTACCGTACTTCGCGAGTCGTGCGGCAAGCTCCTGCGCCCGCTCACGCTCAGGGGGCGACAGGGTGACCAGGTGCGCGCCAGGCAATAATGGGAGCACACCGGCGAGGTCTGGTTTGGAGCCAGAAGGATGCTCCAGCGCCCGCGCCAGATCATCGAGCGTTTCGCGCACCTCGGCGATCATTTGCGCACCACGATCGCTGGACTCAAGCTGGGGGCCGAGGAACAGCCAGGTATCCAACGGGTCGCTGTCGAGAAACATCCGCTTTCCTTTCTCTGAGGTGAACATGGCCAGGTGAGAGGGACCGGGAGGGTGTCAGGAACATCCGTATTGTATTCTAATACTACAATGCCCCTTCTGAGGGAAATCCTGCGGGGGCCTGCGGGTCCGGCGAGACGAAGTCTCGTTGTAGCCCTGATCTGGCAGTGAGCACAGGCAGCGGGCAGGGGCGCAGGGAAACCAGGTTTTCCCACGCCCCTCCACACCTCTACACCTCCACCCGATAGGGCCGGCGCTTCAAATCCTTCTGCGCGCCCCAGCGTCTGGCTGCCCGGCGCCAGCCGAGCGTGCCCACCAGCCGGTAGGCCCAGGGGGGGATGAGGGGCTTGCTAATGAGGTCTTGCGCCGCCGCGGGGATGGGTCGCCCCTGAGCGAGGGTTTCGGCTGCCATGTCGAGCGCCTTTTTCAGGGGCCTGGCGCGCCCGTCCAGTTCGTTCAGCGGTGTGCCGTGTACCACCCCTTCGCCCCCGCCGAGGGCCAGCCCGCCCAGCCAGGCGAAGCCGGCGCTGCGCGCGAACTCGGCGCAGACGGCGAGGGCATTGGCGTTGTGCTGCGGTTCGGGGAAGCCGCAGTTGATCAGGGCAGCAAAGCCGGCGCCCGGGGCCGGATGCGCCGCGCGGTGAGCGGCGAGCCGCTCCAGCAGCAGGATCACGGGCGCGGGCAGGGTATCGAAATAGAGAGGGAAAGCGAGCACCGTAAGGTCGGCGCGCTCGATCTGGCCGAGCAGATGTTGCATCTTGTGCGGGTTGTTGAGCGTCGTGTAGAGATAAACGGTTTCGGTCCGCACGCCACGCGCCCCGAGTTGCTGCATAAGGTAGTCGCCAAGGGCGCGCGAGGTGCTGGTGTGGGTGCGCGGGCTGCCAACGAGCAGCAGCGCGCTGCGGGGAACGGCGCGATCCTGGTCCGGGCGGACCGGGTTGGCCGGCAAGGTCGGCCTGGAATCGGATTCGCGGCGCGCCATCACGTCCAGGGCGAAGGCGATCTGCGAGGCGAGCGTCGCTTCCGATGGGTCGCCGCTCACAATCTCGCAATGCCATGTCCGTGGGTACAGGTTGAGGCTGTTGCGCCAGACAAGGTGGCGGAAGATGGCCGCGGCGGCGGGGTTGCGCTCGGGCTGCCAGCCAATGACGAGGAGGTCGGCGTAGCGGGCGTAGCGTCTGGCGTGGTGGGTCTCGCCGTTGAGGGTGACGAAGAAGGGCGAGATATTCTGGATCTGGTGGTCCACGGCCTTTTTAAGGGTGGAGCTGTACCCGCCGAAGGTTACCGGGGTGAGGTAGATGAGCAGATCGGCATTGGCGACGGCGGCGGCGATCTCCCGGTTGTCATCGGCAACCATGCACTGCCCGGGGCTGCGCACCCAGCAGAAGAAGTCGCCGGCGCAATTGCCAATGTTGTTGTCGCGCAGGGTAAAGGTTCGCACGCTGTGGTCCTGCGCTGCCAGGTGGGCAAGCAAGGCGCGTTCGATGCGCCCGCCAGGGGTGTCATCGGCGGCGGCGCCGTTCAAAATCACGACGCGCATGGCAATTCTCCTTCTCCAGAAACAATGAACTGGCGTTTGATGTTCTCCAGCTCGCACTCGTAGAGCGCAGCGCCGTCCGGCCCGAAGGGCGGGAGGCGGTTGGCGATTTCGAGCGAAACCATCCCGTGTACGCGCGCCCAGATCAGCACAGCGACCAGCAGGCTTTGCACAGCATAATTGCCCCCATGGACGTTCCACTGCTCGAAGGCAGGCTGGCAGGCGGGGGGGATCTCGGGTACGTCGGGCGCACGCAGGCGACCCGCCAGGCGCAGCGCGTCTACCACGCTGACCAGGGCGCTGAGGGCCCGCGCGCCAACCGGCAGCACCTGGTCGAGGGGCGGCGCGTAGCCGGGAATGGGCGTGCCGAAGATGAGCTGATACCGCTCCGGGTAGGTAATGGCCCACTGGCGGTAAGCGATGCCTATAGCGCGCAATCGGCCCAGGAGGTCGTCGGGGGGAAGGGCGTCGCGGGCGGCCAGTTGTGCGTCGCCGAAGGAAGAGTAGGCGTCGACAATGAGCGCAGTGACAAGCGCGTCGCGGTCGGGGTAGTAGTTGTAGATCGCCGGGGCGGTGATGCCGAGGGCGCGAGCAATGGCGCGCAGGCTGAGGGCGGGCGCCCCGTGTTCGGCGATCTGTTGCCAGGCGGCCTGTTTGATGCCCTCGCGCAGATTAGGAGTTTGCTGGGATTTGACGGGGCGAACCATAGGTCGTCCATTTCTACGAGGTGGCGTTATGAGGCGTTTCCCTGGGAGGGCTGCGCCCTCCCGGACCCTCCCCGCGGGCAGGGGCCTGCGGCAAAGGAATAAACACCGTATACTTACACTGTAAGTATACGGTGTTTATTCCTTCCTGTCAAGAGGCAACTGGCGTCGAGGGGCCGCCCAGGAAGAGCGCAACGAGTACCCGCGCCGCCCTGGGCGGGGCTGGTTTGCCGCGTGTGGCGCCGCGCTGTGTTCACCCGCTTTCGCCCGCAGCCGGCAATTCGGGCAGGTAGATCACAAACTGCGTCCCGCGCCCCACCCCTGACTGGAGCGTAATCGTCCCCTGCATCTGCCTGATCAGGCTGTAACTGATCGCCAGACCCAGACCGCTGCCCTTGGCGGGACCCTTCGTCAATCGCGACAGCGGCGCCATGGGGTCTACACCGCAGGGCGGCCCAGATGACGAAGATGAAGAGCACGTAGCGGCCGGAGCAACGCCACGCCGATGACCGCCTCCAGCGTGGAAAACACCGCGATTCCAATCTCGATGGGGATCGGAACGCCTATCCATATTCCAGTGATCATTTCACCGACGAATACCCCTGGCCAGAGCCACAGACCTCCCTGGAACAGGGCCAGGAAGATAACTCCGGACAGGGGCCACACCGGCGAAAAGGGGTTCGGCGCGGTGGCAAAGAGCAGCCCGAACGACGCCATAACCACGTAGACCCCGCAGAGGAGTGCGTTGAGGATCACCAACCGAACCAGGTTTGTGCGAAACAGGTGGCTGATGGCTGGCACGGGTTTGCCGGGTCTGGCAGGCTGCCATTCCCTCCTTATGCGATCGCGCGCCCGGACAGCAAGCGATGGCCACGGCATTGTAGCATACGGCAAGAATCCGATTACCAGCGCAGGGTCGAAGCACTGGCCGCGCACGGAATATGGCGCGCGGATCCCCGCCGTCGCCACTCTAACCCGATTACCAGCGCGGGGTCGAAGCACTGGCTGTGCCAGTGCTTCGACGCTACTTCTCCAGCACGAACAGCAACTGCCCTTCCTTCACCACGTCGTTCAGCTTGATGCAGACCTCGGCGATGCGGCCGCTGAAGGGGGCGAGAATGGCGTTCTCCATCTTCATCGCCTCCAGGTTCGCCACCTCCTCGCCTTTATGCACAACATCGCCGACGTGGATCGGGCCGCGCTGCGGGTTGCCGATGCGCCATACATTGCCGTTGATCGGGGCGCCGATCTCGTTGGGACCCCTGGCCATGCGTATCTCCGCCTTCCTGGCCCGCGGCGTCGCCACGGGGTAGACCCGGGTCACATTGTTGACCTTCAGCACCACGTGGATGATGCCCTCGTGTTCGGCGCCAACTGATACGAGCTCAATACAGTACGGCTTCCCATCGAGTTCGAAGTCAACTTTGTCGCCGCTGCGCAGCAGGCCGTGGCGCCAGACATCGGTCGGCAGCACCAGGGGCGCCATGCCGTAACGCTCGCGAAACTCGATGAAGCTGAGGGCGTCCTTGGGGTGCATCAGGTAGAGAACGAACTCCTCCTCCGTCGGCGCGCGCCCGATGGCCTCGCTCAGGGTCTGGCGGAGCTTGTCGAGCCTGTCGTCCTTGAGCGTATCGAGGGGGGAGAGATCGGTGCGCCCCTGGATCTTCGCCTGCCACTCGTCGCCGAAGGCGCTCTGGTAGACCCAGTCGGCCGGCCAGCCGACCGGCAGCTTGCCATAGCCTCCCACCAGCAGGTTCTTGAAATCGCCAGAAGCGTTGCGGAACAATTGCAGGAGCTCCTCGCGCTCCTCCTCGCTCATGGCCGCCATATCCTGCCCCTTCTCCTCGACGAACTTGCTGAGCAGCGCGATGAGCCGCCGGACGCCGGCCTCGCCATGCTCCTTGGCGTAGCGATTGACGATGCCGCTGCACGTCACCCAGGTGATCTGCGAGCCGGGGGTGACGTCGAAGTAGCGCACGATCTGGTTGTAGAGGGACATGACGCGCAGGATCGCCGGCATGAGATGCAGGAAGCCTCCCTTCTCGGCCTGCTCAAACGAGCTTGGAAAGGCGCCGCCGGGCATCCGGTGCCTGGTGACGCCGTGATCGTAGCCCTTGAACGGCGACTCGGCCCACTCGTAGTGCCCGATCCACTCCCGCACCTGCTGGTTGGCCTGCTCGGCGGCCGACCGGTTGAGATGCACATGGATGCCGCCCTCCTCGAAGTAGGCCTGCACCCCGAGGATGGGCGGGTGGCCGTAGAAACGCACCAGGGCGTCCTCCTGAACATCAACGATCTTGGCGCCGGCCTGGGCGGCGGCGAACAGCGCCGGGACGGCCAGCCCGTCGGTGACGTGGCGGTGGTAGTGGACCAGCAACTCGGGGTAGTGCTGCTTGATCGTCGTCACCAACTGGCCGATGCGCACCGGGTTGCCGACGCCGGCCATATCCTTGATGCAGAGGATGATCTCGTCCACGCCGCCGGCAAGGGCGACGATCTCGTGCACCACGCTCAGGTAGTACGCATCGGTGGCCCAGTCGGCCACGGTAAACGAAATCGCCGGCTCAAACAGACGACCGCGCTTCATCACCACTTCGGCCACCGCGCGCATGTTGCGCACATCGTTGAGGAACGAAAAACAGCGCCAGACATCAATGTCCACCTGGGAGACGGCGTACTCGATAACGTTCCGGGGGTACGGCCGGTAGCCCCACAGATTCGTCTCGCGTACCAGGGTCTGGAGCAGGACGTTGGGCATCAACTGGCGCAGGATCTGGATCTCCTCGAACGGGCTTTCGCGACGGTTCATGATCCCGACGTGCCAGCGCGCTCCGCCGTGACACTCAGCGCTGAACAGGCCCATGCGGTTGTACATCGGCGCCAGGGTCTTCAGATCGTAGATCCGGTGGCGGTTCTTGAAGTCGGACTGCCCGGCGTCGCGCATGCTCACCGAAGTCAGGCAGACGCCCTGCAGGTTGCGGACGGCCTGGACGATCTCGCGCGCGGTCATACCGGGTCGAACGAAAATGTAATCTTCCTGAACGCTGGCGAGTGGGGAGGCAGTGCTGGTTTCCATCGTTCACCTCACATCCAGCTCTGCGGGCCCAGGGCGGAGATCTCGGCCACGTACTGGGCGACCCGGAGCATCTCATCCTCGCTGGTACGCTCGCGGAAGCCGGAGACGAGCTCCGGCAGGTGCTGCTCGATGAACTTGGTCGAAAAGTCGCCGGCGATGAACTTGGGGTGCCTGATGATGCTCAGCAGCAGGGGCGCGAGGGTCTTGATGCCCTCGATGCGCAGGTCGCCGGTGAGCGCCCGGTCCATCACCCGCAGCGCGTCGGCCCGATCGGCGCCCGAGGTCATCAGGAGCATGAAAAGGGAGTCGTAGTATGGCGGGATGTCCTCGCCCTCGGCGGCGCCGAGCAGGACGCGCACGTTGGGGCCGAGAGGCGTGCGCAGACGGGTAATTTTGCCGAACGAAGGGCCGAAGGTCTTGGGGTCCTCGGCGTTCAGACGCACCTCAAGGGCGCAGCGGTTGGGGACGACATCGAGTTGCTTGATCGGCAGGGGCTTGCCCTCGGCGACATCGAGCATGATGCTGACAATGTCCAGGCCGGTGATGAGCTCGGTAATGCCGTGCTCAACCTGGAGCCGGGTGTTGACCTCGAGGAAGTAGAAACTCTGGGTGGCGGGGTCGAAGATGAACTCAACGGTGCCAGCCGAGGTATAGCCAATGCGGCGCATCAAACGTGCCGCGGTGACGCAGATTTCCTGGCGCAGGTCATTCTCCAGGGTCGAGGGCGCCTCCTCGATAATCTTCTGGTTGCGGCGCTGGAGCGTGCACTCGCGCTCAAAAAGGTGAACGACGTGCCGGTACTCGTCGGCCACCACCTGCACCTCGATATGCCGGCCATGCTCGATATACTTCTCAGCCAGAACAATATCGTTGCCAAAGGATTTCTTCGCCTCGGAACGGGCCTGGGCCAGGGCGACGGGGATCTGTTCAGGCGCGTCGACCCTGACCATCCCCTTGCCGCCGCCGCCGGAGGCCGCCTTGATCATGATCGGAAAGGCGATGTCCTGGTCGCGCATCCAGTCGCTGATCTGCTCGGCGCTGGTGACGTTCTCGATCCCGGGGATGGTCGGCACATTCGAGCGGCGGGCAATCTCCTTGGCCTGGATCTTGTCACCCATCATGCGGATGACCTCCGGCCTGGGGCCAATCCAGATCAGCCCGGCGTCAATGACCTGTTGGGCAAAGTCGGCATTCTCCGCCAGAAACCCCCAGCCGGGATGGATGGCGTTGGAACCGCTGGCCAGCGCGGCCTCGATGATCCGCTCCCCGTTCAGGTAGGAATTGATCGGCGGCGCATCGCCAATATGAATGGCCGTGTCGGCCATAAAGACGTGGTAGGCCAGCCGATCAGGCGTGCTGTACACCGCGGTCGTGGGGATCTTCCGGTCGCGGCAGGTGTGCATGATCCTCACTGCCGGGACGCCACGGTTCGCCACGAGCACTTTCTGGATGGTGCGTTGCATACGGATCCTGCCTTTTGCATTCAGGATTGCTACTACTACAACGAGACCTCGTCTCGATGGGGGTTGCGGGGGCCCGATAGGATTTCCTGTTTCGGTGCGGTGTGGCTTCGCCGCGCCGCACCGGAACGGGGCGTTTGGAGGGGCTGCGCCCCTCCGAGCCTGCCCTGTTAAGGGAAGTTTCGTTGTCGTAAAGACACGGTTTTGCCGCGCGGCCCCTTGAGGCAACCCTTCGGGGGAGGCGCGCAGGGCTGCGTCCTCCGCTTCTTCCACCCGCCACGGCAGACTGGTCCTGGCTTCGCCAGGGCGCTCACCCGCCGCGGGCGGAAGGGGGTTGCGGGGAGGTTGCGTTTCCCCGCGCCCTCGGGCGGCAACGTTAGGTGTGAACCATTTCCGGTGTTAAAATTAGCGACAAGTATAGCATAGAAACGCCGGGCATAGCTCAGCGCGGTTTCAGCGGGGGTGTAATGACGCGTCTTGCAGCGTCAGTCACCGGCCACGGGCGCCTCGACGCCGCGCAACGCTTCGTCCCGACCGGGCGCCTGGACCAGCAAACCCACCGCGATCAGCAGCCAGGAGAACCGGGCCAGGTCGCTGCTCCACCAGGCGATAGGCACGGAGAGCAGAAAGACCCCCGGCGGCGTCAGGGCCCGCCAGCGGGATGCCCGCAGGGCATGCGGCGCCATCGGCGCCTCGAGCAGCCGCCCGCGGTTGCTGGCGTACCACCACAGACCGGCGCTCAACAGCCCCGTCGCCGCCATCGTCAGGGCGTAGAAACTCGTCGCCACCGCGCTGTCCGACTCGCCCAGTACGGCCGTGGGGAAAGGCACAAAGGCGATGCCGAGCAACAGCGCCAGGTTCAGCCCGAGCAGGCGCCGGTCGTAGCGAACGATGTGGCGAAACATACGGTGGTGGGCCAGCCAGAAACTGCCGATCACCAGAAAGCTGACGCCATAGCTCAGGTAGCGCGGCCAGAGGCTGATCAGGGCGTTTAGCAGGGCCGCGTTATCGCCATACTCGCCGGCCGGGAGCCGGATCTCGATGGCGAGCAGGGTAATCGCAATCGCAAACACCGCGTCGCTGAAGAAGATCAGCCGCTCCAACCCGATGTGATCCGTCAACGGCGCCGTCGCGCCCCGTGCGTCGTGGGCCGCCATCACGCTTCCTCCCGATCCTCTACGCTCCAACCGCGGAGCAGCCATGCTCCATAGATCACCAGCGTCACGCCGCGGATCACCTGGATGGGGATGACCGGCAGATGGCTGTAGTGGAGCGTGAGATCCTCAAACGCGTGCAGGACGATCAGCGGCCAGAGGGTGTTGGTGCGCAGTCGCAGGGCGGCGTAGCCAAAGCCAGTGGTCATTGCCCCTACCACCTGGGCCAGTACCAACCCTGGGCTCTCGCGAAAGAACAGGTTCGCGAGGTGGGTGAGCCCGAACAGAACGCTGGTGAGCGTGGCCGCGCCCATCGGCCCCAGGCGCTCAAGCGCCCGCAGCACGACGCCGCGGAACAGCGCCTCCTCCCGTAACCCGACTAGCAGGTAGGCCACGGCGAACACGCCGGCCATGGGCAATTCGGTACTGCGGAAGCCGGCCACGAACGGCAGGACGAAGGTCAGCGCCGCTGGCAGCCAGAGCAAGCCGGGCGAGCGCCAGGCCGCGGGTCGGTTGAAGCCCGCCGGGACCCACCAGCCGAGCAGGGCAATCAGCCCGAGCGTCAGCCCTGTCAGGATGACGAGGGTAACCAGTTC
>JAOACN010000423.1 GCA_026417815.1 Chloroflexaceae bacterium
TCTGCTTCGTCGGCCCGCCCGGGGTCGGGAAGACCAGTCTGGGACAGAGCATTGCCCGCGCCCTGGAGCGCAAGTTTGTGCGCGTCTCTCTCGGCGGCATCCGTGACGAGGCCGATATTCGCGGCTTTCGCCGCACTTACATCGGCGCCATTCCCGGACGGATCATTCAGGGTATCAACAGCGCCGGCAGCAACAACCCCGTGCTGATGCTCGATGAGGTGGATAAGATCAGCGCCGGCATTCAGGGCGACCCGGCCGCGGCTTTGCTCGAACTGCTCGACCCGGCCCAGAACAGCACCTTCGTCGATCGCTACCTGGACGTGCCCTTCGATATGAGCCGGGTGCTCTTCATCTGCACCGCGAATCAACTCGATACCGTTCCCGGCCCGCTCCTCGACCGCATGGAGGTGCTGACCCTGGCCGGTTATACCGAGCAGGAAAAGCTCCACATCGCCCGGCGCTACCTCATCCCCCGGCAGGTGCAGGCCAACGGACTGGCCCCCCGCACCGTCGCGCCCGCACCCACTGCCCCCGGCGAGACACCCGCGAGCAACCTGCCCGACCAGGACGCCGTGGAGCGCGGCCATGCCCCCGCGTTGACCGACGCGGCCCTGCGACGCCTGGTGCGTGAGTATACCCTCGAAGCCGGCGTGCGCGACCTGGAGCGGCGCATCGGGACGATCTACCGTAAAATGGCCACCCGTCGCGCCACCGGCAAGCCCCTGCCCGAACAGATTGACGGCCCCGACCTCGAGGACCTGCTCGGCCCGCCCCGGCGTCACGGCGGCATGATCCTCGGCGACGACGAGGTCGGCGTGGTCACCGGTCTGGCCTGGACGCCCGCAGGCGGCGATGTCTTGCTGGTGGAAGCCAGTGTGATGCCCGGCAACGGCCAGTTGATCCTCACCGGCCAGCTCGGCGACGTGATGCGCGAGTCGGCCCGCGCCGCACTGACCTATGCCCGCTCGCGAGCCGGCGAACTCGGCATTGACCCCGAAACGTTCCAGAAGCGCGACATCCACGTCCACGTGCCCGCCGGGGCCGTGCCCAAAGACGGCCCCTCGGCGGGGATCACCATTGCCTGCGCCATGATCTCCGCCCTCACCGGGCGCAAGGCCCACAAGCGCGTGGCCATGACCGGCGAGATCACCCTGCGCGGCAGGGTGCTGCCGATCGGCGGCCTCAAAGAAAAGCTCCTGGCCGCCCAGCGGGTCGGGGTCACGCACGTGCTCATCCCTCGCGACAACGAACCCGATCTGCGCGATATGCCCGAAGAGACCCGCGCCGCCCTGGAGATCGTCCCGGTGGAGCACATGGATCAGGTCCTTCCCCATGTGCTCTATCCTGCCGAGAGCGCCACACCAGTGGCGCCGCACGGAGAAGCCGTCGCCCGGCAGTAACGCCGATCACCGTGCTGCAACCAGGCGCCCCTGGAGGAGGGGCCAGAAGAGCTTTGCGCCTCCCCGGGCTCCGAGGGGCCTGCCTCGTGAAGATTTAGAATATACCCCGGTATTCGCCCAATCTCTCCGTTGTCACGTGCCGCGGCTTCCGCTGGGAGGAGGTTCGGAGGGGTTGCACCCCTCCGAACGTTCCCCTTCCTGGTGCGGCGCGGCGAAGCTGCGCCGCACCAGGAAGGGAAGATCTTCGGGGGCCTGCGGCCCCCGCAATCCCCGTCAGGGGCAACGTGACAAAGGAGAGTTAATCTTCATCAGCCGCGGGCGAACGTCCTGCGAAGCCGGCCTGCGCCGGCTTCAGCAGGCTACGGAGGTAGCCTTCGCAAGGCTAGCCGGAGCCTTCAGGCTCCCGGCGGGCCGGTGGGCCGCGGCACGTGCAGAGCTTTTCGTTACACTCGACAGGGATTTGACAGCGCCATGTAACCCTTGCTATACTGCATGCACCGGAAAACGGTTTCCGGACAGGATGCTCGCGGCATCCAGGTAGCTCCCGCACCTTCAGCCCCCGGCCCGACGCCACAGCGCGGTTGCGTCAACGGCGACAGCTTCAAGGCGGTCGCCTGCGCGCTACCTGAGCCTCTTCTCCACGTGGTTGAGCAAACCCCGTGTTGCCGAGCGCCGGCACAGGGAAGCCGGCGCCTTCCGCCGTCATACCGCGAACGCAACATACTGGTAATATCAAACGCCTAAGATGGCGCACACGGCAATCTTTCGTGCCGGCGCCATCAGCGATAGAAACGAGGTGCTCCGATGAGCGCAAGCTTTAAGCCGAGCGAACATGTGCAGGTATCCGATCTGGTGCTCCATCCCTTCGCCTACTCTGAGGCACTGCAACGGGCGGTGCACCAGGGCGACCTTCCCGAAACGGCCACCGAGCGCCTGGCAAGGGTTCTGCCACGGGCCATTGCTCAGCTCGACGCCATCGGCGACCCCTACGGCGCGATGGTTCTCGAGCGCCTGTACGACGAGTTGAAGCTTTTGCAGCCCGTCATATGAACGCGGCGGGCGGAGCCCCCCGCAACCCGTTTCACCCGCGGCAGGCGCGCGCCTCGGCACGGTCAGGCCGAAGCTGCCGCCGCGGGTGGAACCGTCGGACCAGTACCAGATCTTAACCTCCCAATTGTGATATTCTTCACATAAACTCCAGCGCCAATTCCGCTATACTGCATACGAGGGGGCCTAACGGCTTCTCGCGTCTGCCCCCTGGATTTCGACAGTCTAGTGGAGTCTGGTGATGAACATTACAATGTGGGCCGGGATCTTACTGGCGGTGCTTGGAGCGGCTGGCGTGATAGCCACTGCGGCGCCGACGGCGGCGATCCCGATGCTCTTCGGACTGGTCTTGATGGCTCTGGGCGCCCAAATGCGCAATCCAGCCCGCGCCCCGATCGCCCGCTGGATCGCCGCAGGGGTTGGCTTCCTGGGATTGCTCTCCACGGTGGCGAACATTCTGATGCGCCTCGCCGCAGGTACGTTTCAGCTCAACGCCGCGGTCTTCGCCAATGCCACGATGGCCCTGATCTGCGCGGCGTTTCTGGGCCTGCTGGTCTGGGAGCAGCGGCAAATGGGCCGTGGGTCGCCCTAGAGCCGGAGCGTCGCTCGGGGTCCTCGCGCCCGGCGTGGGGTCCCGCCCCGGCACGCGCGAGTGGCGATAGCGGCTGCGCCGCTTCACGACGGCATGAAAACCTGGGAGGGCCCGGCCCTCCCAGATCCTCTCCACCAGCTCCTGTTTTCGCAGAAACAACGGTGCACGCCCCGGTTGCGCCGCTCCCGAGTGTGCTACAATAGCGTAACCATGGGCGCCGGCCGCTTCTCGTCGAAGCTGCGTGTGCCAGGATGCCAGAAAGCCGCTGCCTTACGTTGATCTCGGTGTATGGAGACGCCATCAGCGAGCGGCAGCGACAAACGCCAGGACAACCCATCGAGTATCGCCGAGGTCACCCTATGCCTACCTCAGTAGCGGTGGTGGCAAGCGACGCCCGCGCCCGTGAGCGGCTGGCGGCGCTGATCCCGAACGACGCATTCAGCGTATCCCTGCATGCGCCGGACGGCATCCCCCAGGAGTTGCCCGATCTGTTCATCATCGCGCTGCCGGGGTTGGAAACCTCCGAGGAACAACTGATCGAGCGGCTGCGCGCCGACGAGGCCACGGCGAACATCCCCATCGTGATCGCCAGCGCCCTGCCGATGGTGCACCTGCAGTCGGTGCCCTACGCCGCCGACTGGACCATTGCCGTGGTCGAGGAACCGGTGAAGGCCGCCGAACTCGCCGATACGATCAGGTTCCTGCTCAACCCCGACGCTTGAACGCTTCGCTCCCACAGCAGGGCCGAAGCCCTGGCTGCGCCAGGGCTTCGGCCCTACATCTGGGTGTGAACTGTGACGTACACAACCTCGCTGAACCTCGCAAGGCAGGTCGAGGAGGCCCTGGATGGACAAACACGACCTGTTGCAGGCAACCATCGCGCGGCAGGCGACCTCGCGCATCCCGATCGCCCTGTGGCGCCACTGGCCGATCGAGGACCGCTCCGCCGAGGCGCTGGCCCGGGCCACCCTGGAGTTTCAACAACGCTTTGACTTCGATTTCATCAAGGTGACGCCCTCACAGACCTTCGTGGCCGAAGATCTGGGGCTCACCGGCGTTTATGATGGCAATCCCGAGGGTGACCTGGTGAAGGGGCCGCCACCGATCACCACGCTGGAGCAGTGGGAGGCCCTGCGCCCCCAGCCGGTGAGCGCGGGCGCCCTGGGTCGCCAGTTGCGCTGCCTGGAACTGATCGCCGCTGGCGCCGGTGATACGCCCTTCATTCAGACGATTTTCAACCCGCTCACCGTGGCCCGCTGTCTGGCCGGGCCGCGCGCGGTGATCTGGCGGCGCCGGCATCCCGAGGTGTTCCAGCGCGGCTTTGCGGCCATTATCGAGACCTGGAGCGCCTTCGTGGCGGCGGTGATGCGCACCGGGGCAGCGGGGATCTTCCTGTCCACCACCGATGCCAGCTACAGTGTGATGTCCGAAGAGGAATACCGGCGCTGGGGCCGTCCAGGCGATCTGGAGGTGGCCGCGCCGAGCCGCAGCGGCTGGCTGAACGTGCTGCACCTGCACGGCGAGGAGTTGATGATCGACCTGGTGGCCGATTACCCCTTCCAGGTGGTGAACTGGCACGACCGCAAGGCCGGGCCGTCGTTGCGGGAGGGGGCGGCGCGCTTCAGCGGAGCGGTGGCCGGCGGCCTGGCGCAGTGGGACACGCTGCTGACCGCCACGCCGGAGGAGGTGGCGCGCGAGGCGCGCGAGGCCATTGCCCAGGTGGACGGGCGGGGGCTGATCCTGGCGGCGGGCTGCGTCACGCCGATACCGACGCCGGAATCAAACATTCGCGCGGCCATTGCCGTGGCGCGTAACCCGGGGTAGGCTCGGCGCCTGCTTAAAGGGAGCGTCTGGGAGGGCTTCGCCCTCCCAGGGACATTCTCAAAAAAGCCCGAGGGCTGGGGCAGCGCCAGGCGCTGCTCCAGCCCTCCGTGTCGTCTTGCCGCAACGTGTGGAGCCAATGGCCGGACTCGAACCGGCGACCGGCTGTTTACGAAACAGCTGCTCTACCGCCTGAGCTACATTGGCGGATCTCCCGCACCAAAAAATTGTAGCGGAAACCGGTCCTCCTGTCAAGGTGCATGCGCCGCATCCGCCATTGAATGCACAGCTTTCCAGCGCCCGGAATCCCTTACAACGCATACCCCGCGATGCTATAATGCAGGTGAGTTGGCGACCCGGCGGCAACGCGGGCCGTCACGCCCCAGGGGAGGTGGGCCGTGCTCGAGGAGATACCGGTTCTGTTCAATTTTCCCGCCAGCGGCGCGCCTGATCCAGCCGACAATGAACCGGAGGAGGAGCGCGAACTGGCCGTGCTGCCGCTCTCCGATACCGTCCTCTTCCCGTACATGCAGGCCCAGTTGTTTCTCGGCGAGGCGGCAGCCATCTCTGCGGTAGAGGCGGCCTGCGCGGGCAACCATACCCTGCTGGCGCTGGCCTGCCGCAGTGTCCAGGAGGGGTATGCGAGCCTGGACGATCTGTACACCATCGGGGTCGAAGCGCAGGTCGAGCGGGCGCGCAGGATGCCCGATGGCTCCACCGGCGTGCTGCTCACGGGCCGGCGGCGGATGCGCGTTGTCGGCGTGCTGAGCGACTCGCCCGTGCTGCGGGTGCGAGCGATGCCGCTGGTGCCGGTTGAGGAGCACAGCATCGCCGTCGAGGCGCTGATGCGCGGGGTGCTGGCGCTCTTTGAGCGGGTGGTGCGCATGTCGCGCTCCCTGCCCGATGACGCCTATGTTACGGCCCTGAACGTGAACCAGGCCGGCGGCCTCGCCGACCTGATCGCCGCCACGCTGCCCCTCTCCCGCGCCACGCGCCAGGAACTGCTGGAAACCCTCGATCCCGAAGAACGCCTGCACCGCGTCAGCGCCCTGCTCTCGCGCGAACTGGATGTGCTGGAACTGGAGAGCCGCATTCAGTCGCAGGTGCAGAAGGAAGTTGACCGCAGCCAGCGGGAACTCTACCTGCGCGAGCAGTTGAAGGTTATCCAGCGCGAACTGGGGCAGGAG
>JAOACN010000598.1 GCA_026417815.1 Chloroflexaceae bacterium
TATAAGAGACAGCCCCAGGGCCGCGCTGGCGACCACGGCGATGAGGCACCCCACGGCCAGACCCGCCAGGATGCCGCAGGTCAGGGCCAGCAGCAGCGCCAGTAGCTTCGCCAGCAGGTACATGCCCCGTCCAGGGGCGCGGATGAGTTGCGCCCGCAGAGTGCCCCAGCCGAAATCGCTGCCCAGCGCGCCGGCGGCCAGGATCACCGCCAGGATGCCGCCAACGCTGTTCACCTGACCCAGCACCGCCCCGAAGACCCCCGGAAAGCTCAACTGGCGCTTGATCTGCGCCGTCTGCGCGGCGTCTAGCACCTCGACGCGCAGGGCGCCGCCGCTCAACGCGCCTTCCTGCAGGGCGATCACCAGCGCCCAGAGCCCCAGGTACAGCGTGAGCAGGGCAAGAAAAGCGGCCAGCAGCGTCCAGGCAAGCGGGCGCTTCCGTAGCTTTAACCATTCAGCGGCAAACAGGTTTCGCAACATTGTTTCATGCGCGTGCAGGCCGGTGCGCCTACCTCCTGGGGGAGGGTCCGGGAGGGCTGCGCCACCGCGGAACGCTATCGGATGCCCGGGGTGTCCGGCCAGGCTCTACGTATCGCCAGTTACTTCGAGAAAGAACTGCTCCAGATTGCTTGCGTGGACCCCAATCTCCGCCACCGCCACCCCGGCGCGGGTCAGGTAGGCGTTGAGTTCGGCCGCGCGCTCCACCGGGGCGTCCACCAGCAAGGCGCCGTTGCTCTGCTCCACGCCGCGCACCCAGGGCAGCGCGGCCAGCAGCGCCGCGGCCCGGGCCGGGTCGCCCTCCACCCGCAGCCGCAGGCCCCGCTCGCGGCGCAACAACTCGGCCACCGCCCCCTCGGCCACCAGCCGGCCTGCCTTCAGAATGGCGACCCGCCCGCAGAGTTGCTCCACCTCTGAAAGGATATGCGAACACAGGACGATGGTGCGGCCCCCCGCGGCCAGGTTGCGGATCAGGGCGCGGATCTCGGCGGTGCCGGCGGGGTCGAGGCCGTTGGTCGGCTCGTCGAGGATGATCAGCTCCGGATCGGGCAGGAGCGCGGCGGCGATGGCCAGGCGCTGGCGCATGCCCTGGGAGTAGACCCGCACCCGGTCGCGGGCGCGATCGCTCAGTTCCACCGCCTCCAGCGTCGCCGCGATGCGCGCCACGGGCAGCCCCCCGGCGAGGGCCAGCACCCGCAGGTTGTCATATCCGCTGAGGTAGGGGTAGAACGCCGGGGTCTCGATCATCGCCCCGACGCGCCGCAGGGCGGCCACCGGGTCGGCCTGCACGTCGCGCCCCAGCACCAGGGCGCGCCCGGCGCTGGGGCGCACCAGGCCCAGCAGCATGGCGATGGTGGTCGTCTTGCCCGCCCCGTTCGGCCCCAGCAGGCCGAAGATCTCCCCCCGCGCGACGCGCAGACTTAGCCCGTCCACGGCCAGGCGCGCGCCGTAACGCTTGGTGAGGTTCTCGGTCTCGATGATGCTTTCAATTAACATAATGTTTTACGCGCCGCGTCTCCGGTTCAGATTATAGCATCTGCGTGTATCGGTGCGGGGGGAAGGTGACAATGGGGTGCTCACGCAGGCCTTCGGGCTTACCGCAGAGCGCGCGGAGGAGCGCAGAGGGTTTCCAAAAGCCCGTCCTCGAGGCTCCTCCGCGCCCTCCGCGGTGTGTACACGTGTGGTAGAGGGGAACACCATAATGCCCCGATCCACCCATACGGGTAGGCCCCCCGTCCATCCGGCGTCTTCAGGACTACCTGTTCCAGAGATGTACGAAAAATTATTCGTGATATATTTAACGTATCTGGAACGAACCGCTACCGTTCACCAAGGAGACCTGTATGCACGATCGACAGGCTGGATGGCTGGAGCGCGCGCTCCTGCCGCTGCTCACCGGGCTGGCCGCCCTCTCCGGGGCGATGTTCGTCGCCCAGGCGCTTGACCCGCAGCCGCAGACCTTCGCCGGACTGACCCTCGACCGCCTGAGCGCCACCATTGGCCTGCTCGTGGCCCTGGTGGGTGTGGTGGTCTACCGCTTCGCCCTGCGCTACCTCGATGGCGAGCCCCGGCAGCGGAGCTTCCTCCGCTGGCTATGCTTCACGGTGGTGGCAGCCTATACCTTCGTTTTCGCTACCAACCTGGTCGTGCTGTTCCTCGCCTGGCTGCTCACCAGCCTTGGCCTGCATCAACTCCTGACCTACTACCGTGACCGGTACGAGGCCATCCCTCCCGCGCGGAAGAAGTTCCTCATCAGCCGCCTCGGCGATGTTGCTCTCATCGCCGCCATCGCGATCATTTTCTGGCAGTGGGGCACCCTCGACCTGAACGTGTTCCTGGCGCGCCTCAACGACCCGACGGCCTGGCCCCTGGCCCTCGATGTGGTCGCCGTGCTCGTGGTGACCGGCGCGCTCACCAAGTCGGCCCAGTTCCCCTTCCATAGCTGGCTCCCCGAGACGATGGAGGCGCCCACGCCGGTGTCGGCGCTGATGCACGCGGGGATCATCAACGGCGGGGGCGTGCTGCTGCTCCACTTCGCGCCGCTGATCGTCCAGTCGCCGCTGGCCCTCCTCAACCTGGTGGTGGTGGGGACGCTGACCGCGGCCCTGGGTATGCTGGCGATGTGGGCCCAGACCAATGTGAAGCGCACCCTGGCCTGGTCCACCGTCGGCCAGATGGGCTTTATGATGGTGCAGATCGGGCTGGCGGCCTTCCCCGCGGCGATCCTCCACCTGGTCGGGCATGGCTGCTACAAGGCCTGGTCCTTCCTCCGCACCGGCGATCTGCCCCGGCGCGCGGCCCCCGCGCCCAAACTGGCCCCCGGCCAGGCGGTGCTGCTGGCGGTGATCGGCACGCTGGCCGCCGTTCCCGCCCTGGCCCTGGCCAGCATCATCACCGGCTTCGACCCCTTCCAGTCACCCGGCAAGCTGGCCCTCTCGGCCATCCTGGCCCTGGCGATCGGGCAGCTCTGGGTGGCCTGCTTCCAGGCCCCGCGTTCTCCCGCTGCCGGTCCCCTTGCGCCGGCCCTGGCGGCTCTGGCCGGAACGCTGGCGGCAGCCGTGCTTGCCTTCGGCCTCTACGAAGTGGCGGCGCAGTTCTTCGCTCCAGTGTTTGGCGACCTGCCCGCGCCCGCTGGCCCCCTGGCCTGGGCGGCGGCGATCATCCCGGTGGCGGTCTTCCTCATCCTGGGGATCGTCTACGGGCTGCTGCCGGCCCTGGGCCGGACGGCCGCCGGACGGGCCTTCTATGTCCACGCCCTGCACGGCTTCTACTTCGGCGCCATCGCCGATCGCCTGGTCGAGCGGGTCTGGGGCACTCCCGCGTTGCCTGACGCCCGGCGCATGTAATGCCGCGGAGAGCCTGTCGCTCGCGTTCCGGGAGGGCGCAGCCGGGGGTGTGGGGTGTAGGGCCCCGCGTTCCTCGCGCCGAAGGTATCCGGACAGGCTCTCACCCATCACTCGTCACGCATCACTCGTCACTCGTCACTTGAAAGGAGCCGCGTGTGCTGAAGCTGGTTGATACCGCGCAGATTGATTACGTCGCGCCATCGGTCCTGGAGGATGTTCTGGCCGTGTGCCGGCGCGTTCCGCCGCTGTGGGATCTGGAGAATTACGTGGCCGTGAACCCCTTCCTGGGTTTTGCCGGCCAGCCGATTGACGAGGCCGCCCGCCAGATCCGCGACGGACTGGGAGCGCGGGTGCTGCCGGACATCGCCTATTACCGCGAGCGTTGGCGCGCCGGGGCCTTCACCATGGCCGATCTGGAACTGGCCGCGCAACGGGCCGACCAGGACCCCGCGCTGCTCGCGGCGATCCTCGACGGTACGGCATCGCCGCCGATGCGCCGGGCGGGCGTGGTGCTGACCTTCGCCGAGCGGTACGACCGGGCCCACGGCACGCACTGGAACGAGCGCGCCATTCGCTACGCCGCGACCTGGTGCGCGGCGCAGATCCCCGCGGATGGTCCGGCCTGGGCGCGCGCCCCCCAGCCGATGGGGCTGTATGCCTCCTGGCGCGAGGCGGCGCGGGTGGATCGCTCGCTGGAGATCCGCGGCCTGCGGGGCTGGCGCGCCTGGGTGGCGCAGTTGCCCGCCGAGCCCCTGGCGGCCATCGAGAGCGTGCTGGCCGATCTCCAGGTCAGCCCCGAGGAGCGCCAGGCTTACCTCTACCGGCTGCTGGGAGGCATCTTCGGCTGGGCCTCCTACCTGCGCCGCGAGGTCTGGGCCGCGGGCGATAATGAGGCCGGGCCGGTGCTCGACCTGCTGGCGATCCGCGTCTGCACCGACGCGGCCCTGGCCCGCATGGAGCCACGCACGGCTGATCACGCCATCGCTCCCGCCGACGCCCCGAGCATCGAGGACGAGTCGGTGCGGGCGATCTTCCAGGAGGCCCTGGAGAACGGCTATGCCCGGGGCCTGCTGGGCGCCCTGCAACCTCCGCCGGCGCCGCCCGAAACGCGCCCGGCGGTGCAGGCGGTCTTCTGCATTGACGTGCGCTCGGAGATCCTGCGCCGCCACCTGGAGGCCCACTCGTCCGCCATCGAAACCCTCGGCTTCGCCGGCTTCTTCGCCGTCTTCCTCGACTGGCAGACGCCCGCCGGGTCGAGCGCCCGCTGCCCGGTGCTGCTCAAGCCGGCCGTGCACATTCGCGCCCAGGCGCCCGCGCCGGCCTGGGAGGGCCGCGGCGCGCTGAAGAAGCTGACCACCGCTCCGTCATCGGCCTTCGCCTTCGTCGAGACGCTGGGCCTGGGCTACGCCCTGGGCCTCGTCGGCGACGCCCTCACCCGGCTGACCGCGCCGCGCGAGGACGAGGGGCAGGTTCCCTTCATCCTCGACTCCAACGGGGTGAGCGGCCTCACCGTGGAGCAACGCTGCGACATGGCGGCGCTGATCCTCAAGAACATGGGCCTGCGCCAGCGCTACGGCCGCCTCGTCCTCCTGGCCGGCCATGAGGGATGCAGCGAGAACAACCCCCACCAGGCCGGTCTGGACTGCGGGGCCTGCGGCGGGCACGGCGGGGCGCTCAACGCCCGCATCGCCGCCGCGGTGCTCAACGACCCCCAGGTGCGCGCGCGGCTGCCGGAGCGCGGCTTCGCCGTGCCGGAGGATACGTACTTCGTTGCCGGCGTCCACGACACCAGCACCGACGAGGTGCGGCTGCTCGACACGGACCGCATTCCCGCCAGCCACCGGTCCGACCTGGAGCAGTTGCGTGTGTGGCTGAGCGAGGCGGCGGTCGCCACCCGCCTGGAGCGCGCCCGGGCCCTTGGCATCGGCCAGGGCGACCCGCAGCTGATCAGCCGCCAGATCCGCCGCCGCGCCCGCGACTGGTCGGAGGTCCGCCCCGAGTGGGCGTTGGCGCGCAACGCCGCCTTCATCGCCGCGCGGCGCGCCCGCACCCGCGGCGTGTGTCTGGAGGGGCGCGCCTTCCTCCACGAGTACGACTGGACCACTGACCCCGACAACTCCATCCTGACCCTGATCCTCACCGCGCCGGTGGTGGTGGCCTCGTGGATCAACCTGCAGTACTTCGGCTCCACCGTGGACAACGCCTACTTCGGCTGCGGCACCAAGACCATCCACAACCGCGTCGGGACGCTGGGCGTGGTGCTGGGCAACGGCGGCGACCTGCGGACGGGACTGGCGCTGCAGTCGGTGCAGGGGCCGGACGGGCGCTGGTACCACGAGCCGCTGCGCCTGCAGGTGCTGGTCG
>JAOACN010000052.1 GCA_026417815.1 Chloroflexaceae bacterium
CCGCCGACCCAGTCCCAGAAGCCGAACATGTTCGTGGTATCAATACCAAACTTCTGCACCTCGGCGGCATTGGTGGAGACGGCCACGAAGTGGCGCGCCACGGCCGCCTCGTCACCCAGCGCGGCAAGCAGCCACTGGCGCGCGGTGCGGGCATTGGTCATCGTCTCCAGGGTGGTAAAGGTCTTCGAGGCGACGATGAAGAGCGTGGTTTCAGGATCGAGATCGCGCGTCGCCTCGGCGAAATCGGTGGCGTCTACGTTGGAGACGAAGCGCAGCGTCAGCGCCCGATCGCTGTAGTGGCGCAGGGCCTCGTAGGCCATCACCGGGCCAAGGTCGGAGCCGCCGATGCCGATGTTGACCACCGCGCGGATGGGCCGGCCAGTATGGCCCTTCCAGGCGCCCGCGCGCACCTGTTCAGCAAAGACGGCCATGCGGTCGAGCACGGCGTGGACCTCCGGAACCACGTTCGCGCCATCCACCACGATGGTCGCGTCGCGGGGGGCGCGCAGGGCCACGTGCAGCACGGCGCGTCCCTCCGTCGTGTTGATCTTCTGGCCGCTGAACATGGCCTCGATCCGCCCTTCGAGGTCGCAGGCCCGCGCCAGGGCGATCAACAGGGCCAGGGTCTCATCGGTGATGCGGTGCTTACTGTAGTCCAGGTACAGCCCGGCGGCTTCGGCGGCCAGGCGCGTGCCGCGCTCGGGGTCCCGCGCGAAGAGATCCCGCAGGTGCAGCGGGCGCAGGGCCGCAAAATGGGCCTGCAGCGCCTGCCACTCCGGGCGGGCGGTGAGCAAGGGCATCGACTCGGTCATCTGGCTCCTCCATTCGGTACGGGTGGGCCGCACCGCCATTATAGCGCGCCGGGACCAGTAGGGTACAATGGGCCTGTGGCGGGAACCAGGGGTTCTATTTAGTCTGTAAACATAGTCTTTCGCTAAACCCTCGCCCCCTCCCCAACCCTCACCCGCTGGGGGAGGGAGTCCGGCGCCTCCCCCCGTTGGGGGGAGGCTGGGAGGGGGGCGGAAATGCAAGGGAACTTCGTTTACAGACCACCGATGTTCACGGTAAAAGTGTTTCTGGGAAAGCAAAGCCTTCCCAGACCCTCCCTTGGGGGGCCTGTCATCACCTCAGCATCACAGAGGAGTGCCATGAGCATCCAATTCGGCGCCTTCGTGCCCCAGGGTTGGCGGCTGGATCTGGTGGAGATTGCCGATCCGGTCGAGAAATACGAAGCCATGACCCGCGTCGCCCGGGCGGTGGACGCCATTCCGGCCTACGACTCCATCTGGGTCTACGACCACTTCCACACCGTGCCGAGCATCGAGCAGGAAGCCGTCTTCGAGGCCTGGACGATCACCGCCGCGCTGGCCCGCGACACGCAGCGGGTCAAGGTCGGCCAGATGTGCACCTGCATTGGCTACCGCAACCCCGCCCTGGCCGCCAAGATCGCCTCCACGGTTGATGTGTTGAGCCACGGGCGGCTCTACTGCGGCATTGGCGCCGGTTGGTACGAGCACGAGTGGCGCGCCTACGGCTACGGCTTCCCCGAACGGCGCGACCGCATGCGCGCCTTCCGCGAAGCGACCCGGATCATGGTGAAAATGTGGACCGAGGAGACGCCGACCTTCGAGGGCGAATACTTCCACATCCGCGGCGCGATCAACCAGCCCAAAGGGGTGCGCCGGCCGCATCCCTCCCTGTGGATCGCTGGCGGCGGCGAGCAGGTCACCCTGAAACTCGTCGCGCAGTACGGCAACGCCGCGAACTTCATGGGCAGCCCCGAGGAGTTCCGGCGCAAGTGCGACGTGCTGCGGGCCCACTGCGAGGCCCTGGGCCGCGACTACGACGCGATCATCAAGTCAACCAACGTCAACATCATCTTCGTCGGCCCCGGCCAGAACGAAGAGCAGGCCACCGCGCCGGTGCGCGCCCTCTACAACTGGAGCCTGGAGCAGACGCAGCGCAACTTCATTGTCGGCGCGCCGCAGCAGGTCGCCGAGCGCCTGAACGCGCTCAAAGAGGCCGGAGCGACCTATTTCATCGCCTACTTCCCCCGCGTGGCCTACGACCACACCCCGCTGCACATCTTCGCCGAGGAGGTAGTTCCGTTGATATGATCACCCGGCAACGTCTCATCAGCATCCTGACCACCCTGACGCTGGCCGCGTTGACCTCGGCCTGCGGCGGGCTGCCGCCCGGCAATCGGTCTTCGGCCTTCTCGCCTGACGGGCGCCTCCGACCGCACCACGCGGCTCTGGCGCGCGCGTGATGGACTGCTCCCCTTCCTGATGCGGCGCGGCGAAGCCGCGCCGCATCAGGAAGGGGAAATCTTCCGGGGCCTGCGGCCCCCGCAACCCCCGCCACGGCACAGTGACAAGGTAGAATTAGATTGCCTCGATCCTCCGCCGCGCCTGCTCAAGCTGCTCGGGGGTGTTCAGGCTGAACAGGGCCAGACCTTCGGGGTCATAGGCGGCATAGTCCGCCCGTTCGAGCACCCGCACTCGCACCCGCGGAAAGAACGCCGTTATCTGCCGCTCGCCGGCCTCCAGCGCCTCATGGATCGCCGGCAGACAGACGCGGCTATAGATCGCGTGCAGCGGCTCGATACCCAGACCGTTCCGCGTGGCCCCGGGAGCGCGGGTCCGTAGCGCCAGCACGTCGTGGTCCCGCGGAAAGGCGAGCATGGCCGCCAGCAATGCGCGACTCAGGAAGGGCATATCGCAGGCCAGCACCAGCGCAAAGGGGCTCGCGCAGACCCGCAGGCCGCTGTAGATCCCCCCGAGCGGACCGGCGCCGGGATAGGCGTCGCCTACCAGTCGCGCCGGCAACGCCGGCCACAGCTCGGGATCGTTCAGCACCACCAGGGTTTCATCGCACAGCTCGCTGGCCATAGCCAGGGTGCGTTCCAGCAATGTCGGGCCGCGCTCACCCCAGAGCCGCAGGCGCCGCTTATCAACCCCCATCCGCCGGCTGGCGCCTCCCGCCAGGATAATTGCGCTGACCGGTTCGTTTGCCATGGTATAACTCTATAATGTAACACTTAAGGGTACATTCGGTAAGCTCTCGGACGGGAGGGCCAGGCCCTTCCAGAACCCTCGTTCCTTGCCCGGTTGGCGAGGGCGGGCAAACCTGGTTTCCCCCCGCCCCCTGCCGATGGAGCGCGACCCTTCGGGTTGCGCGCAGGGTCCGGGAGGGCTGCGCCCTGCCAGAAACCTTCCTTCCTCGCCCGGTCAGGGTAGGAAAACCGGGTTTCCCCGCGCCCCTGCCGCAGTGAGAGATGCGGAGCGACGAGAAGCCCCGCAGGTTCCGTCAGCAATAGTCGGCGCAATGCAGAACCACGAGTACGACCCCATCGGCAGCAGCGAGGCCCGTTTGCAACGCCTGTTGCGCCGGCGCGAGCCCTTCTGGCGCCTGGTGGCGGCGAGCATCTACGACGTGTACGTGCTGGCCCGTGAGGCCCGCGTTACCCTGATCGGCTTCGCCATCCTGACCCTTGTCAACGTCACCTATCTCCTCTTCTTCTACGACCACGCCGCCGCCGGGGTGCGCCAATTCACCGTGCTCTCCGCGCTCTACGAAACCCTGCGTATGATGGCGCTGGAGACCGATCTACCCATCCCCGACGGCGATGTGCTTGGCGATTTGCTGTTTTTTGTCACTCCGCTCCTTGGCCTGGCCCTGCTGTTTCAAGGTATTCTCAACTTCGGGCGCTTTGTGCTCGACAAGGGCAGTCGCCGCGAGGGCTGGCAGATATCCCTGGCGCGCACCTACCGCAACCACGTGGTGGTGTGCGGTCTCGGCAGCGTCACGTACCGGGTGGTTCGCGAGTTGCTCGAAGCTGGCTACGAGGTGGTGGCCATCGAGCGCGACTGGAACAGCGAGTTCCTCGAGGCCACCCTGGCCCTCAGCGTGCCGGTGATCCACGGCGACGCCCGCAGCCGCGAAGTGCTGCGCAACGCCGGCATTACCCGCGCCCGCAGCGTTATCGCTGGCCTCAACGACGACCTGGCCAACGTCGAGATTGGCCTCTCCGCTCGCCGCCTGCACCCGGGCATCCAGGTCATCTTGCGGATTTTCAACGACGAACTGGATCTGAACCTGGAACAAACCTTCGGGCACAACAGTGTGTTCAGCGCCTCGGCGCTGGCCGCTCCCACCCTGGCCGCCGCGGCCCTGGGGCGCTCGATTGCCCATGTGCTGCCCCTGCCGCCCCAGTTTAACCATACTGACGGCGCACCGCGCTTCCTGGGGGTCTTACAACAGCAGATTGTGCCTGGCAGCGAGTTCGTTGGCCGGCCTGAGGAGCTTGAGGAACGCTTCGAGGTGCGCGTGGTGCACCACGTCAGGGGCGACCCTTCGCGCCACTCCCAGAACCACCGCGCCCCACAGCGCATCGAGTATGGCGACCAGGTTGCTCTCCTCGGTCCCCTGGACCAGCTTGAGCGCATCCGCATGTTCGATCAGAGCGTTCTCAACCACCGGCAACCCATCGTCGGCTTACGCAGCTTCAGCCTCACGCCCCTTCCCGGCGCCGACCGGGCCTTCGATACGGTGATCGTCTGTGGCCTCGGGCGCATCGGCTTCCGCGTTGTGCGGGCCCTGTCACTGATGCGCCCGTGCCCGCGCATCGTCCTCGTCTACCAGCACCCCGACACCGACCGCGAACTGGTCGAGGAGGTGCGCGGACTGGTGGCCGACCTCTACCAGGGTGACGCTCGCCTGGGAACGGTGCTGCAGCACGCGGGCATCGAACGCGCCTGCGCGGTGATTGCCGCCACCGGCGACGACCTGACCAACATGCAGATCGGCCTGGCGGCGCGACGCCTCGCGCCCGACATTGACCTGGTGCTGCGGGTGTACAACGAGGACCTGGCCGAACGGCTCGAAACACTCTTTGGAGCCCACACTACCTTCAGCGTGCCGGCCCTGGCCGCGCCCACCCTCAGCGCCGCCGCGGTGGTGCGTGGCATTGATTACGCCATCGAAGTCGCCGAGCAGATCTACTCCACTACGGCGCTGCGCGTAGCGCCAGGCGACCACCTGGAGGGACGCACGGTCGCCGAACTCCGTCAGCGGCAGCACGTGCTGGTGCTGGCGCTGCGCCGCGCCGAGGAAAACGTGAAGGTCACGCTGGAGACCCGGCTGCAAGCCGGTGATGAGGTGGCCGTGTTGATAGACCTGCGCCGGCTCGAACAGTTGCACGCCCGGCAGGGAGCGCGACCGAAGCGCCGCTTCCAACGTTTCGCGCCTGTCACGTAGAGGCGCAGCACCGGCGTAGCCGGTGCTGCGCCTCTACTCACGCCACCCGGCGGCGCGAAGCGTGCGCCTCCTGGCACTCGGCCTCGATCAGCGCGCAGAAGGCCCGCACCACCCCGGGGTCGAAGAGCGTCCCGGCGTGGGCCTTGAGGTAGCGCAGGGCCCGTTCGCGCGACCAGGCCCGGCGGTAGGGCCGGTCGGAGCGCAGCGCGTCCCACACGTCCACCACCGCAAAGATGCGCGCCGCCAGCGGAATCTGCTCCCCGACCAGACCCAGGGGGTACCCGCTGCCGTTCCAGCGTTCATGGTGGTAATAGGCAATATCCAGAACGGGGCGCGAGAAGCCGATTGGCGCCAGGAGATCGTAGGCCAGCTCGGGATGCCTGCGCATCACTGCCCACTCCTCCTCGACGAGGGCGCCCGCCTTGCGCAGAATGGCGTCGGGAACCCCGATCTTGCCAATATCGTGCAACATGGCCCCCTGGCGGATGTGCTCCAACTCCTCGCCGTCAATGCCCATCGCTTGCGCCAGACGCACCGTCAACGCTGTGACGCGGGCGCTATGTTCCTCCGTCTCATGATCGCGGAGATCGAGCACCCGCGACCAACCTGTCAGGGTCGCCTCGGAAAAGGCTCGCAGCGCGCGGTTGGCCCGCTCGAGCGCCTGCCGCTGGACCTCGAGCTGCGCGATGGCGCGTCGCTCACGCTCGACAACCACGGCGATGATTCTCGTTGCGGCGGCAAATAACAGGCCGCCCGTAACGCTCACAAACGCGATTTCGTGCAGCAGGTGGGCCTGTACGGCGGCGGGGTGAAGCAGAGGGACGCTCATCAGTAACCAGAGCAACGCCAGGGCGGCATAGCCAAGCGCGAGCAGCCCGGCCAGACGGCGCGGGCGTACCCTACAGCATTGCTCTTCCAGAAGGGGTTCATGGCACACGTCCTCGGTGCGCTCGTTCACACGGTTCACAATCAGCACAGGACCTGATCCTTCCGCCGCGGGTATGCAGCTACCGCGCACAGGAAGCCGTGATGAGGAGCAGTGTGGATGGGCGCCGGGCACGACGCATACCCGGATCGGCGACTAGGTCGCGGCGTCGTCGGCGCGGGCGCGAGATCCGTACACGTATGCGGTTGTTCCTAACTTTTATTTTACCATAGATGGAAGGTACGTGGCGCAACGGCGCCCTCCCATTGCAGGGCTGTTGCCAATCTTTGGGGCTTGCCCCAAACCCCGGGTTTTTCATTGGTTTTGGCGGCTGCGCCGCCAAAACCAATGAAAAAAGAGCCTGTCGGGCGGCGCAGCCACCCCACACCCCGCTGTCGGAGACGGACTTTGCTCAAGCCCTGCCTCACGCGGTGGTATGATGTCCCTTTCGGGTGCGGCGCGGCGTCGTTGCGCCGCATCAGCAAGGGAAATCTTGCGGGGGCCACGGGCCCCGCCTCCCGGCGAGACCCCGCCCGCCTTGCCGGATCGCTAACCTTCCGTGAACAAAATACCACCTCGGGTTATCGTTCTATTGACGGAGGTACACCAAAATTACAGAGATCTCAGCTTCCATGCATGTCGTTTGTAACAGACTTGCGGTATGATAGGTATACGAGATGTCGTGACGCGGCGAACAACGTACACCGCGGTACGCGCCCACCGGCACTCATCGCGAAGCTCTGGATTGGGTACCGGAGCGGATCAGCCGCCGTTCTCCTCAGCATCGCACCCGGCCTCGCAGCAGCCCGGCTGAACCGGCACCCACAGAAAGGACGCCTGCTGTGACCGACATCGACATTGAGGCCATGAGCATCGAAGAGTTAGAACGGCTGCGCGACGCTGTGAACCAGCGCCTGCTGCAGCTACGCTACAGCAACCGGCACACCTTGCCCGAACTGCTCCGGATGCTGGAGGAACTTAAAGCGGTGCTCAACGATCAGGGCAAGCATTGGCGCTCACTCGAGCGCTGGCAATGGATGGACGGTCAGATCCGGTTCTGGCTGAACCCTACCGACCAGGTCCAGTACCAGTCCGGCTGGTACACGATTGACGAACTCATCCAGTGGTCGAAGGGGTACGGCCCGGTCTTCGTTCGTGAGGAAGAGGAGGAAGAAGAGGAGGAGATCTGGACCGATGTTGATGGGGTGCGGATTCGCTGGCTCCCCGATGGAACGATGCAGCGGGAGGGTTAACCGATAACGGGCGGGTGCGCCAACGCACCCGCCCGTACCTGCAACTGCCTGCGGTCTGGCTGATCGTCTCGTTTCCGCTCCGCGCCCGAACGCCCGCCGCGCGCCGGAAGACACGCGCCTATGCGCTCCGCCCTCTTCGGTCTTTCTTTTGACGGCCCGCCCTTTACCCTGTTCTCCCCGGCGCACCTGCTCCCCCTGGCCGCGATTGCCCTGATCTGCGTGCTGATCGGCCTGCTTGCACCTCGCCTCGGTCCGTTATGGCAGGAACGCCTGCGCTGGGGGCTGGCCCTCTTCGCCTGCGCCAACTGGCTCGGCTGGGACCTGTGGCAACTCGCCAATGGGATCTGGAGCGTGACCTACTCCCTCCCCCTGCACCTCTGCACCTTCTCCGTGCCCCTGTCCGCGCTGCTGCTGGCCACTCGCAACTACCGCCTCTACGAGGTCCTCTATTTCTGGGGCTTCGCGGGCGGCACGCAGGCCCTGATCACCCCCGACCTGACCGCCAGCGGCTTCAATTATCCGCACTTCGTCTACTGGATCTTCTGGACCTCTCACGGGGTCGTTCTCTGGGCCGTGGTGTTCGCCGCCGCCGCCTGGCGCTACCGCCCCACCTGGGGCTCGATTGGCCGCGTGGCGATCTTCACCGGAATTTTTGCGCTGGTTGTGTCCCTGGTCAACTGGCTCACGGGCGGCAACTACCTCTTCATCGCCCGCACGCCCGACTTCCCATCGTTGATTGACTACCTCGGTCCCTGGCCCTGGTACATCCTTCCCCTTGTGATTCTCAGCCTCTTGGCCTTCCTGCTGGTCTACCTGCCCTACGCCCTGAGTGACTGGCTGCGCGCGCGTAATGTTCCGACTCCCTCCGGTCGCCTGGGGCGGGAGTAGTTTACGTGGGGCAACCCGGTTGCCCCACGTCTCCGCCGCCAGGTGTGCAGGGCAACCCGGTTGCCCCACAAACGCTCCTATCCGCAGGGGGCCGGGGCAAGCGGGTTGCCCTGGCCCCCTCCAACCGCCTCACAGTACCGCTGCAACGGGCACGCGCTCGATACGCAGGTTCATCTCCGACAGTCGGGGAACCACGTCGCCGTAGCCCCGCTCCAGCAGATGAATGCCGCGAATGATCGAGACGCCCCGGGCGATGGCGGCGGCGATAATGTAGGCCAGACCGGCCCGCAGGTCGGGAATGGTGATGATGTTGCCATCGGCCCGCAGCGGGGTCGGCCCGACGATGATGGCGCTGTGCTCGTGGTTGCGATCACGGTAGCGACAGGGCAAGCCCCCGAGGCAACTGGTAGTTAACTGGGTGCTGGCGCCAAGCTGGTTCAGGGCCTTCAGGTAGCCGAAGCGGTTCTCGTAGACGGTCTCGTGGATAATCGAGATCCCGTGGGCCTGGGTGAGCATCACCGCAAAGGGTTGTTGCCAGTCGGTTGAAAAACCCGGGTAGACATCGGTCTCCACCACCGTGGGCGAGAGACGCGCACGGCGAAAGAAACGCACGCTCTCGGCATCGAGCAGTTCGAACCCGCCCCCCACCTGCTGGAAGTGGGCCAGAAAGTTGCCGAGAATGTTAGGGTTGATCCCCCGCACCGTAATATCGCCATCGGAGGCCCCCGCGAGACAGGCCCACGAGGCCGCCTCGATCCGGTCGCCCAGGATGGGCATGCGCGTGCCGCCGAGACGCTCAACGCCCTCGATGCGGATCTCACGGCCCGCCGAGGTGAAAATGACCGCCCCCATCGCCCGCAGCATGGTGAT
>JAOACN010000056.1 GCA_026417815.1 Chloroflexaceae bacterium
TGATATTGCTGGCCGAGAGGTTGCAGACCACCGTGGCGCCGGCGAGGGCGGCGTAGGTACTGGGCGGAACGGGCGTCCAGACATCCTCGCAGATCTCGGCGTGGATCGTGAGGGCGGGCAAGCCCTGGGCGACAAAGAGCAGATCGGGGCCGAAGGGAACGGCGGCATCGAAGAGATCGATGGTGGTGCTCAGGGCGGCGCGGGCGGCGGCAAAGTGCCGTTTCTCGTAGAACTCGCGGTAGTTGGGCAGGTAGCTCTTCGGGATCACCCCGAGGACGCGCCCGGCGTGAATGGCGACGGCGCAGTTGAAGAGTTTGCCCTCAACGCGCAGGGGCGCGCCCACCAGGAGCAGGGGGCGCAGCCCGGCGCTGGCGGCCGTCACCTGGCCCAGGGCCGCGAGGGTGGCCTCGAGCAGGGCGGCCTGGTGGAAGAGATCTTCGTTGGTGTAGGCCGAGAGACCCAGTTCGGGAAAGAGCGCCACCGCCGCGCCAGCGTCGTGGGCGCGGCGCGCCAGGGCGATGGTGCGTTCGGCGTTGAACGCCGGGTCCGCCACGCGCACGGCGGGCACGGCTACGGCGACCCGCGCGAAGCCGTGGCGATAGAGGTTGAGAAATGGTAGTGGCATGCTATGCTTCCGACAATTGGCCGGGGCAAGGAAACCCGGTGCATCGGGTGCTCGTACGGCTGCGCCGCGCGCCGCCAGGGCGATTGCCCTCCCGAAACCTCCGTTTGTATGCAAGCCCAAAAAACCCAAAGACCCCGCGGGTTGACGGCGCCCGCGAGGTCTTTATTATATAGCGTATTACTGGAGCCGTCAGGCTGCGATGGCGCGTGCCTGCAGCCTGCTCTCGCGCATACGGCGGGCAAGGGCCTTGAGCACCGCTTCCAGCTCGCTCGCCATCATATCGCTCACCTGCTGGGTAGGAACGAAAGCCGCCATGGGGCCGAGCATAGGCGCCAGGTTGAGCGACGTGGTCAACTGGATATCGGTGCCGGTCCTGACTGGAACCAGTTCCCAGGAAGTCTCGACCTGCAGAGGGGTGCGCACCTTGAAGCGAATGGCGCGGTCATCTTCCCAGGACAGTTCGCCCTCGGAGCGAATGGTGCCGAAGATGCCGCCGATGTTCATATAGGTCACCAGACGGGCGGTGCGAGCTGCATCGTCGCGCTGGGTAACCTCAACCCGTTGCACACGGGGGAGAATGTGAGCGATGGCCTGCGAGTCGGAGAGTGTGGCGAAGATCTCCGCAGGGGTGAACCCTTCCAGATAGGCCTGGCGCGTAACATTAATCATTGGTCAGTTTCCTCTCCGGGCGGCAGGCCCACGATCCTGTGCAGTTGCACACCCGATTGCACAGATTTGTCAATGCTTTGCACAACAGCAGTATACGCGGTTTCGCTGCGCCTGTCAACAGTCTGTGCAAAGAAATGTTAGACGTGGTTCACACCTGAGGCGCCATGGGGGGGCAGGAAGGCTATGCCTCCCCCTACCCCCCAGACGCCTGGCCCTCCCGGACCCTCCCTCTCAGAGAAGCTGTATGGCAACCTGGGCGCCTCGCGCGCCAGTTCGGTGGCCAGGGGAACGGACAGGGTAATACGGCTGCCGTATGATGGGATACAGGGCCGTCGTTGTGCAGGGCCGATGCAAAGTCTTCGGGGGAGGCCCCGGACTCCAGGTTTTTGGATGGTTCTGGCAGCTACACCGCCAGAACCATCCAAAAAATGGCCCTATCGGGCGGCGTAGCCGCCCCAATCCTGCGCCGGGGGGCCGTTGCATCAACCCTGCGTCTTTGCAGACGCATCCCCCATATGCGGGCGTTCATGGGGTACCATGAGGAGCGAGTGCAGGAAGCGCTTCGACCGGATGGCCCGGGATGCAAATGGACATGGATTACCTCTCGGCCCGATAAGACCGCCTGGGTCGTGCTCGACCTCCCAGGAACGTCTTTTTTTTACCCGTGGTGTACGGCAGCGTCACGTGGGGTCTGGCAGGTTGGCGAGCAGAGGGGCCGGAGCGTTCTCCCGGCAACGCTCCTTCTTCAGCAGGCGGCAGTAAAGATACCCGTGCACGACGAGGGGTGCGGTGCGGCGATGTTCCTTGATGTGCAGATGGTTGCGCCAGGCAGGTGAGGACGTGTCATTGATGAAACGGTCAGCCACCCGAGTGCCCATGGCCGCGACCTCCCCCTTCTGGATGGCGCCAAGCCTGGTAACGCTGGCGCTGGTTGCCCTGGCCGACAGGATCACGTCATTGATGAGCGTACCGGCGGGGCTGTACGTGCTCTCGGTGCTGATCGCGATCTTCGCGCGGCGCGCCTGGTTCGTCATCGCCGTCGCGGTGGTGGGCATCGTGCTATGTGTTGCCGGTCCCGCGCTGGCGCCGCAGACGTGGTCGGCCCACGCGCTGATCTATCAGGGGAGCGCGGTGGTCAGCCTCCTCGCCGCGGCCGGGTTGGGCGTGGCCCTGTTGCGCGTCATGGAGCGGAACGAGGCGCAGCGCCGGGCCGCGCAACAGCAGTCGGACCTGCTGCGCATGGCCAGCACGGCCGGGCGCCTGGGGGGCTGGCTCATCCACCTCCCCGCCGGGCCGGTGGAATGGACCGATGAGGTGGCGCGGATCTACGAACTGGACCCCGCATCGGCGCCGCAGACGCTGGATTTTGAGCGCTTCATCGCCCCGGAGTTCGTGGAGCATATGCGCGGGTGTTTCGAGCGTTGCGCCCGGGAGGGGGCGTCCTACGACGAGGAATTTCAGATCGTCACCGCCAGCGGGCGGCGCGTCTGGGTCCGTTCCTTTGGCCGCGCGGTGCGTGACGCTGCCGGGAAGATCGTCGCGGTGCAGGGCGCGGTGCAGGACATTTCAAAAACCAAGGAAATAGAGGCGTCGCTGGCGCGAAGCGAGGCGCGCTTCCAGCAGTTTGCCGATACCTTGCCATTAATTGTCTGGGCCACGGACGCCACAGGGAAGGCGGATTACGTGAACCAGACCATTTCCCAGGTGGCCGGTCCGGAGGCGCTGGCCCGGGCCCTTGGCGATGGCTGGCTGACCTTGCTGCATCCCGATGATATGGAGGCGACCCGCGCGGCATGGGAGCAGGCAGTGCGCACCGGCGTACCCCTCGAAGTAGAGTTTCGCTTCCGCACCAGCGATGGGAGCTACCGCTGGTACCTGGACCGCGCCGTTCCCATCCGCGACGAACAAGGTAACATCGTCAGGTGGTACGGCACCTCCACCGATATTGACGAACAGAAGCGCCTTGCCACACGCTTGCGAACGATCCTGGAAAGCATCACCGACGGGTTCGTGATCATCGATCCGGGCGAGCGTTTCGCCTATCTGAACACCCCTGCCGAACAACTCGTACTCCGGCGCCGGGAGGATCTTCTGGGTAAGAACATGTACGAGGCGTTTCCAGAGATCCGCGGAACGCGGTTCGACCACGAGTACACCGAGGCGCGCGCCACGGGGCGCGCGGCGCACTTCGAGGAGTTTTATCCGATTAGCGGCTTATGGATTGAGTTTAGCATCTATCCCTCCGAGGAAGGCGTGGCGATCTATTTTCGCGACGTGACCAGGCGCCGGGCGATGGAGGACCAGTTGCGCCTGCTCGAAGCGGCGGTGGCGCGGTTGAACGATATCGTGATGATCACCGAGGCCGGGCCGATTGATGAACCCGGCCCGCGGATCGTCTTTGTCAACGATGCCTTCGAGCGCGTCACGGGCTATAGCCGCGCCGAGGCGCTCGGACGCAGTCCACGCTTCCTGCAAGGCCCGCGCACCCAGCGCGGCGAGCTTGATCGGGTGCGCGCCGCGTTGCAGCGCTGCGAGTTCGTATCGGTGCGGGTGATCAACTACACAAAATCCGGTCGTGAGTTCTGGAGCGAATTTAATCTTATTCCTATCACCAATGAAAAAGGAGAATGCACGCATTTCGTCTCCATTCAACGTGACATTACCGAACAACTGGCCCTCGAAGAACAGTTGCGCCAGGCGCAGCGCCTGGAAGCCGTGGGCCAGTTGACCGGCGGGGTGGCGCATGACTTCAACAATCTGCTGACGGTGATGCTGGGCAATGCCGAACTCTTGAGCGAAGCCCTTGCCGACAATCCAGACCTCAAGCCATTGGCCGAGATGATCGGCACGGCCGCCCAGCGCGGTTCGGCCCTTACCCAGCACCTGCTGGCCTTTGCCCGGCGTCAGGCCCTCGATCCCCGCGCGGTGGATGTCAATCGGCTGATCACAGGGATGGATGGGCTGATCCGTCGCGCCCTTGGCGAGCACATCGAGATTCGCCTGATGCTCGCTCCCGCTCTGTGGCGGGCGCTGGTTGATCCGGCGCAACTCGAGAGCGCGCTGCTCAACCTCTGTATTAACGCCCGTGACGCGATGCCTGCGGGCGGCGCGCTGACGATTGAAACCGCGAACGTGCTGCTCGATCAACACTACGCCGATCGCGCTACGGAGGTGACCCCCGGCGCCTATGTGCTGGTCGCGGTCTCGGACACCGGCCTCGGCATCGCGCCGGAACATCTGCCCCATGTCTTTGAGCCGTTCTTCACCACCAAAGGGCAGGGCAAGGGCAGCGGCCTCGGCCTGAGCATGGTCTACGGCTTCGTCAAGCAATCGCAAGGGCACGTGACGATCTACTCCGAGCCTGGTCAGGGGACCACGGTCAAGCTCTACCTGCCGCGCACCGTCGAGGAAGTTGCCGGCTATGAAACGGACGTCGAGGGTGCCTGGCTGGGTGGGGACGAGACCATTCTGCTGGTCGAAGATGATGAGGCGGTGCGTCACTTTGCCCGCCAGCAGTTGACGAGCCTGGGATACCGGGTGCTGGAGGCGGCAACCGGACCGGAGGCGCTGGAGATCGTCCGCGCCCATGACGACATTGCCTTGCTCTTCACCGACATCGTTATGCCAGGGGGCATGAGTGGGCGCGATCTGGTGGAAGCGGCGCGCCAGGTGCGCCCGGGGCTGAAGGTGCTCTATACGTCGGGCTATGCCGAAAACGTGATTGTGCACCACGGGCGGCTGGATCCAGGCGTGTTGCTCCTCAGCCTGTCTCTTATACACAT
>JAOACN010000088.1 GCA_026417815.1 Chloroflexaceae bacterium
GGCCGGGCATCACGATGCCGTTGAGGTCCACCGAGACCAGGGTGTGCAGGCCGTCTTTGCGGCCCACCTCCAGTCCGCCGTAGGCCGGAGCGATGGGCACAATGCCGGTGCCGTCGTCGAGGGTGACGATCTCATCGGCGACGACGCGATAGGCGGTCTCGAGATCCGGCGTATCGCCGGGCGCCGGCACGCCAGTGAAGAGCGGCTCGTAGCGCAGCCCCACCAGGTCGTTGCCCTTGAAGCGCCGCGCGATGCTGGCCTCCTCCCCCAGCACTGGCGCGACGAGGGCCTCGGCCAGCACGTAGCGCTCGCCGCCGGCGTGGGCCTCGACGGAGGTCGCGCCGTGCTGCACCGCCAGGGCCACATTGGCCGGCAGCGTCCAGGGCGTGGTGGTCCAGCCCAGCAAGAAGGCGCCCTGCCGATCGGCGGCCAGGGGCGAGACGCAGCCCCGGGCGCTCTCGCCGGTGACGCGGAACTTGATGTAGACGCTGGGATCGTCCACATCATCGCGGGCGCCCAGCGAGACCTCGTGATCGCTGAGGCTGGTGCCGCAGCGGGGGCAGTGCATGGTCACCTTGTAATCGCGGAAGAGCAACCCGCGATCCCAGAGCTGGCGAAAGATCCACCACAGCGACTCGATATACTTGTTATCGTAGGTGTAGTAGCCGTTCTCATCAACCCAGTAGGCGATGCGGCGGGTAAAGGTCTTCCACTCCTGGATGTACTCCCAGACGCTCTCGCGGCACAGGCGATTAAACTCGGCGATGCCGAACTTTTCGATATCGGGCTTGCCATTAAAGCCCAGTTTCTTTTCGATCTCAATCTCGACCGGCAGGCCGTGGGTATCCCAGCCTTCGCGGCGACCGATGATGCGGTGGCCTTGCATGGCCCGATAGCGCAGGATCACGTCCTTAAACGTGCGGCTGATCACGTGGTGCAGGCCCGGGCGACCATTGGCCGTCGGCGGGCCTTCGTAGAAGACAAAGGGCCGCTCGCCGCTGGCAAGGGAGCGTTCAACGACCTGGTTGGCCTGCCACCAGGCCAGGATCTCCTCCTCCAGCCGGGGAAAGGCGACATCAGGAGCGACCGGTTTGAACATGACGACCTCCTCGGATCTGTGATCGATCGGCCCTCGCCCGGTAAGGCCGAAGCACTGGCTGCGCCGATGCTTCGGCCCAACAAAAAACACCCCGTCCCCGGAAGGGGACGAGGCGCAGAAGCTACCCCGCGGTACCACCCCAGTTCAATGCCGCCGTGGCGCTACGACGCACATGCCCGGCAGAGCCAGGCATGCGCGCAAAGCCCGGGCGATCATCGCGCTCAGGGAGCGTCAGACAACGCTCTGTCCCGATAACGGGGGACAACTCCGGGCGGGGCTAGTGGGCCCGTGGGCCGTTCACCTGCCGGCTCAGGGGTGATCTTCGTCGCGGGCTCGACCGCCTGGCTCTCACCCTCCCAGGCTCGCTGGGCGCGAGCGAACGCGACTACTCGTCCCCATCACTGCCGTTGGCGGAGCTATAAGGGTCACCTGCCCCTCTGCGAGGGGCAGGGAATGGGGAAACCAGGTTTCCCCGCAGTCGGGGCGCGAAGATGTTTCGCCCCAACAGGGTTTTCTCGAATGGGCTACCTTCCCGGCACCTCGCGCACGGGGCGTCAGTACCGGCCGTAGCCGCCGCCGCCGCGATTACCGCCGCGACCGCGATTGCGATCCTCGGACTCGTTCACGCGAATGGGGCGGCCATTCAGATCCTGGCCATCGGTGGCGCGGATGACGTTGGCGACGTTCTCAACCTCAATCTCCACGAAGCCGAAGCCGCGCGAGCGGCCCGTATCGCGGTCGGTGATCACGCGGGCGCTCTGCACATCGCCGTGGTCCGCGAAGAAGCGCGCCAGCTCATCATCGCCAATGCTCCAGGACAGGTTCCCGACAAACAGCTTTACCAGCATCAGAGTTCTCCTCGGCGCAACTGCGCCGTGTGACAGGGCAGTGGCGCCACGACCACGCCCTCACAGACATTCCCAACAAACCCACAGGCCGACACCCGGGTCAGAACCCGACTGCCTCGCTCGGCCACCACAACGTACATTCCCTTCGAGCGAAGAAGTTCTGACGAGCCACCAGGGGACGGACGAGGTCTCTGATGCCAGTCTCGCAGCATGTGACGTTGGCAAGCGACCTTGATTATAGCACGTTTCGGTGAGGATGCAAAGCGCCAGAATCCGCAGGGGCAGGGCTGATGCCATGGGGGCAGGCCCCGAAAGACCCCGGGTTTTTCAGGCGGCTACGCCGCCAAAACCAGCGAACCATGACCGTATCGGGCGCCATTGCTACCCCAACCCCCTGCCGGAGGCGGACGCAGCGTCAGCCCTGTCAGAAACGAGGTAACTGTTCACACGTCTCCTGGGAGCGAGGGCATCTTGCCCTCGAATCCTGACGAGGGCGTCCCGCCCTCGCTCCCAGGTCTGCGGGGTCACCCCAACGCTGAACACGTACGAAACCAGGCAGGCTTGCATCCCGCTCGCCTTCGCGGTAGCATGGCCCCAGTGCAGTTCCAGGGATACCATCGCCCTGGCAGCCGCTGAGGAACACCGGCTGCCAGCAGGAGCAGCCACGTGAACGACCCCACCCGCACCATCCGCGTCATCGCTTTTCGAACGCCATTCGTCGCCTTCGAGACCCGTTCCTGGCACCCGCCGCTGAACGTCTACGAAACCGACGAGGGCCTGGTTATCGTTGCCGATCTGGCCGGGGTGAACCCGACCGACCTGCAGGTGCACGTGAAACCAACCCTGATCATCGTCCAGGGCCAGCGCCAGTTGTCGCCCCCGGCCGGTCTGCGCCGCATCCACCGCATGGAGATCGGCGCCGGGCGCTTCGAGTTGGAGGTGCCGCTTTCCACGGCCATTGATCCGGAACGCTCCGAGGGCCACTACCGCAACGGCTTGCTGGAGATTATCCTGCCCTACGCCAGTGATCCGCCCCAGCGCGTGGTGGTTATCCACATCGAGGGAGGGCTGTGATGAGCAACCCCGCGGCCACCCACGATAAGCCGGCGGCGCCTGGCGGGGTGGAGATCCCCTCCAGTATGCCCATCCTGGCGCTGCCCAACGGCGTGCTCTTCCCCGGCGCGGTGCTGCCCCTGGCCGTGGGGGGCGACCCCTGGGTGCGCCTGGTGGATGACGCGGCGCTGGGCTCGCGCTTTATTGGCATCTTTCTGCGCACCACGCCCGGCGAAACCTTCGACCCGGCCACCCTGGCCGCTACCGGTTGCGCGGCGCAGATCGTGCGCCTGCTGCGCCAGCCCGACGGCAGCGTGCAGATGCTGCTGGAGGGCCACGCCCGCATCGCCATCGAGCAGATTGTTACCACCGCAACCTATCCCGTCGCCCGGGTGCGCGTGCTTACCGAGCCGCCCCCCGACGCCGAGACCGAGCAGCTTGCCCGCACGGCCCGCGTGGCCTTCGAAGAGGTGGTGCGTCTCAGCCCCTCGCTCCCCGATCAACTCGCCATTGTCGCCGCCAATATCCCCAACCCCGGCACCCTGGCCGATATGATCGCCGCGAACCTGGGGCTGCGCCCGGCGGAGCAGCAGCAGGTGCTTGACACCCTGGATATGTCGGCACGGCTACGGCTGGTGATCGGGTTCCTGGAGCGCGAACGGCAACTACTCGATATCGCCAACCGCACCCGCGAGGACATGGCCCGCAGCCAGCGCGAGTATGTGCTGCGCCAGCAACTCGAAACAATCAAAAAGGAACTGGGCGAAACCGATGAGCGCAGCGCCGAGATAGCCGATCTGCGCAAGCGCCTCGAAGAGGCGGGTATGCCCGAGGTGGCGCGCCGCGAGGCCGAGCGCGAACTGGGGCGCCTGGAGCGTATGCCCCCTGGCGCCGCCGAGTATACCGTCAGCCGCACCTACCTGGACTGGCTGCTCGGCCTGCCCTGGAACAAGAGCACCCGCGACAACCTGGATCTCGAGCGGGCCCGGCGCATCCTCGACGAGGATCACTACGACCTGGAGCAGATCAAGGAGCGTATCGTCGAGTTCCTCGCTGTGCGCCGCCTGCAGTTTGAACAGGGCGATACCGAGGCGCGCAGCCCCATCCTCTGCTTCGTCGGCCCGCCCGGGGTCGGGAAGACCAGTCTGGGACAGAGCCTGTCTCTTATACACAT
>JAOACN010000156.1 GCA_026417815.1 Chloroflexaceae bacterium
CCTGACCCTGCGCGGCGTAGCCGCCCCCGGCGCCGGTCTGCAGATCGAGGCCGGTACGACCCGCGTCACGCTGCCGCCCGGGACGACGCCTCCGCAACTCCGGCGCTACGCCCTCCTGATCGCCTCGCCTGATCCCCTGGGCTGGCTCGACCTGCGCATCCGCGCGGCGCCGCTGGCGAGCATCGAGGGGCGCCGCCTGGGGTTCGCCCTGGCCGAGGTGGAGATCGCGCCGGTCGCGCGCCCGTTCCGGCTCCCCCCAGCGTTCGCCTGGCTCGTCCTGGGCGGCGCGCCCCTGCTGATCGCTGCGGCGCTGGGCCTTACCGGCTGGTCGCCCCGGGTCGCCGTTTTCGGCGGCGCCGCGGCGGGACTGGCGCTGGCGCTGGTATGGGCCGCTCGACCCGAGGCAGCGGGGCCGCTGCTGCGCGACGCGCGAGCCTTTCTCGACCCGCTGGTGCTGCGCTGGTGGCTGGCGGCTCAGGCCGCGGGGCTTGCCGGCCTGCCATTGGCCTGGCTGCTCCTGCGGCGGCTGCCGCTCGCCGGCTACCCCCTGGCGAAGATCATCGGGCTGTTTCTGATCACGCTGGGAAGCTGGGCCATCGCCGTGTCGGGGTTGGCGCCCTTCGGGGCGCCCCTGGTGGCCACCCTGTGGCTCGGGCTGCTGCTGGGCGGCTGGGGCGCCTGGGCCCTGACCAGCCGCGCGGGCAACCCACCGCCCCCGCGGCTGGCCTGGCGCGCCGTGGCCGGCTGGGAGCTCCTCTTCGTCGCGGGGCTATTCGCGGGCGCGCTGCTGCGCTGGCACGGCGCGGTTGGTCCGGCGCTCACCGGCACCGAGAAGCCCATGGAGATGGCCATCCTCAACGCCGTGCTGCGCCATGACCGCTTTCCGCCACTTGACCCCTGGTTCGCCGGGTCTGGGATCAACTACTATTACTTCGGCTATGTGAGCGTGGGCGTACTTGCGCTTGTCACCGCAACGGAAGCCGCCTTCGCCTTCAACCTCGGCTTCGCCCTGATTGTGGCCTTGACGATCACCGGCACGGCCTACCTGGCCGTGGCCCTGGCGGCGCTTACACCGGCGGCCCGCGGGCGCGGCGCGTTCGGCCTGGCCCTGCTCGCCGTGACGCTGACGCTGGTAGCGGGCAATCAGGCCGCCGCGCTGCACCTCCTCACCGGCTCGCACCTGGCCCGCGCCCTCGACCCCGGGCAACTCGCCGAGGCGCTCATCCAGCGCCTCGGCGGCGCGGAAACCCTGCGCCTGAGCCGCCCCGTGCCGCCCAGTTGGGACGGGCCGGGATTCGATACCATCCAGCCGTCCGCTCCCGCGGCCTTCGACTGGTTCCGGCCGTCGCGGGCGGTCTACGACGACGTGCGCCTGCCCGACGGGAGCGTGGAGCGGCGCTACGCGATCACCGAGTTTCCGGCGTTCAGCCTCTACCTGGGCGACTTGCACCCCCACGTGCTGGCCATGCCGGTGAACCTGCTGGCCCTGGCCCTGGCCCTGGCCCTGGCCGCGGGCGGCGCGCCGATCGCGCTCGCGGCCAGCGCCGGCGTCGTCGTCGGCGCGCTCTACAGCCTGAACGCCTGGGACGCGCCCACCTACGGGGCGATCTGCGCGGGCGCCCTGCTGCTGGGCTGGCGAAGCGCGGGCGGCCTCGACTGGCGACGCGCACTGCCGGGGCTGGCCGCGCTGGCGATCGGCGCCGGTCTCGCCGCGCTGCCCTTCGTCCTCACCTTCAGCCCGCCCGCCGGGGCGGCCACCGGCGCATGGTTCGCCGATATGCCGGTGGTCGGGCGCTTCGCCGGCACTTTCGGCCTGGCCCAGAACCGCACGCCGCTGCACGGCTTCCTGGGGATGTTCGGCCTGTTCCTCCTTCCCATCCTCGGCCTGGCGCTCCGGCAGGGCGCAACGGGGCCATGGGAGCGAATGCTGCTCGCGCTGCTGCCGCTCAGCCTGGTTGGCGGTATGCTGGCTGGCTTCCCGCTGCTCTTCCTACTGCCCCTGGCCGGCCTGCTGGCCCGCGGAGCGTGGCGGGCAAGTTCCCCCGCCGAGGCCCTCGCCGGCTGGGCAGGCGCGGTGGGCGCGGCGGCGCTCCTCGTACCCGAGGTGGTGTTCATCCGCGACCATCTGGAGGGCGAGATGAGCCGGATGATCACCATTTTCAAGTTCTTCTACCAGGTCTGGCTGATCTGGGGCCTGGTGGCGGCCTACGCCGTCTGGCGCATCCTCCGGGTGGGGCCGCGCCACCGCCGCGATCTGCTGTGGAGCCTGCCCGCCGCGGGGCTGCTGGCCGGGGCCCTGGTCTACCCCATCGGGCTGCGCTGGGCCGAACCGTGGCGTCCAGGCGAGCGCACCTTCGACGGGCTGGCCTTTCTGGCCCGCGAGGCGCCCGACGAAGTGGCGGCCATTCGCTGGCTGGCCGCCAACGCGGCCCCTGAAGAACGGGTGCTCACCGGATTCTGCAACTGCGACTATGAACGGGTGAGCCGGGTGGGCGCCCTGAGCGGCGTGCAGACCCTCCTGGGCTGGCTCGATGGCCACGAGCGCGTGTGGCGCAGTGGCCGACCCGATCACCTGGCCGAGATGGCCCGGCGCGAGCGCGACGTTCCGGCGATCTACGGCGCGAACGACTTTGCGACCGCACTGGCCCTGTTGCACGACCACCAGATCGCTTATGTCTACTTCGGACCGGTCGAGCGCGAACTGTACGGGGCGGCAAGCGAGCGCCTCTTTGCCGCAAACCTGCCCCTGGCCTTTGGCGCCGGAGATGTGCAGATCTATCGCGTGAAGGGTCTGGGAGAGCAAAGCCCTCCCAGACCCTCCCCGAGGTGAACACGGGCCAGAGGTGGAAGGGTCTGGGAGGGCTTCGCCCTCCCAGGAAGACTCTTTTTCATGGCATTGTTGTGCGGCAAAGCGGCGCGGCGCCTCATGGGCGCACGAGCGGCTGCCAGATCGCAAAGGTGATCCGCTCCAGGTTCACACTGCCAACGATGGTGGCCAGGCTCTCGTTGCCCGCGGCGTCGGCAAAGGTAACCGCCAGGCGATAGACGCCGGGCGCGAGCTGCGAGGGCGCGAAGGAGCGGGCCAGATTGACCGTGGCGCGCAGGCGCAGACGGTCATCGCGCGCGGTCACCTCGTTCATCGTGTCGAAGGGCAGCACCAGCGGACGCCCCGCCACCGGCGCTCCGCCGTCAGCGGGGCTCAACTCTGGCCGCACCACGATCCCAAAGAGCCGCACATCGTCCCCTGCGGCGACATTGTCGAGGACCAGCTCCAACACGCTCGCGCCCCGGGGATGGGGCGCCAGCTCCAGGATGGCCGCGCTCGGGTCAAAGACCGGACGAACCGGATCGTACACAATGGTTCGCTCGGTTTCCAGACCATTGCCTGCGCCATCGGTAAAGGCAAACCGCAGGGTCTTCGGACCGCGGTCGCCGGTCAGCGCGACGGTCTGCTGCAGCGTCTGCCTGCCGGCGACTTCCAGCGGCAACACCCCGCCGGGCACGTTCAACGGCCCGCTCACCAGCGCGGCGACCAGGCCGGAACACTCCGCGGCATTGTTGAGGGCAATCGTCGCCGCCGGTTGATTGGTGTACGCCGGGTCGAAACCCTCAAGCGGACTGATCACCGCCACCACCGTCTGAACGGCCCGGTCAAAGGTGATCCTGTCACTGTCTGGCTCGAGTTGGAACACGCTACCCTGGCGTAACTGGGTGTACAGGACTGCCGGAGTGCAAAGTGTCGGGAAGGTCAGGGGCGGCGCGGGCACGCTGAGGGGGTTGGTCAACGGACGGTAGCCGCCCGAGTCGTTTTCCTGGTCAGTGGGAGGCGCGCCCCAGCGCCAGCGCACCTCGTTCGGGTTGCCCTGGAGCCCGGTAAAGGTGACGCTGACGACGGGCCGGTTGGTAACGTCTGCCCCGCCTTCGATTGCTATGCCAGCGGCATTGACCAGCGACACCGGCGCGCCAAAGAGGTAGTGCTGGCCCCGCAATCCGCTGCCGGTGAAGCGTTCGGCCACGATATGGGCATAGGTCTGGTCACGGACATTGGCGGCAAGCTGCAAATTGAAGATCGGCAGCGCGCCGCTCCGCACCAGCAGCGGCCCCTCGAAGGAGCCACCCGCCCGCCGGAAGGCGTAGAACAGATCGGGCGTGCCGGTCGCGTCGCCGATCCAGGCCATGTGCACATTGCCGAACACATCAACGTCTGCGGCAATCGAACTGACCCTGCCCTTTACCAGACGCCCGGGTTGCGACCAGGCGCCGCGGGCGGGGCGTTCGGAGAACCACGCGCCGCCGAGCGCGCCGTCGTCACTCCGAAGGGCCACAAAATAGCCCCCACCGGGGGTAAGCGCCACCTGCGGATCGGCGAAGGGCCGATCGATCACCGTGGGGATGCGTTCCTCGAAGAAGACGCCTGTATCCCGGTTCCAGATCGAAACGTAGGCCTGCAGCGCATCGTCGAGCGGCCTGGTGTAGCCGATGATCAACTGGCGACCCGGACCGGCGGCGACATCAATACGCCGCAGCGCCACGCCGGGCATCAGGCGAACCGGCGGATCGGGCCAGGAGACCCCATCGCGCGAACGGCGGTACTGGATGACCCCATCGGCCAGGCGCCAGAAGACGAAGACCCCATCTTCGTTGGCGCCCACCTCCACGTCGTTCGGAAAGGCGGGGTCGCTGACGATCAGTTGCGGCGGACCAAAATCCGCCTCGCCGGGGCGCCTGGCGCGCAGAAAGATCTGGTTGGCACTGGCGTTGACCCAGGCGTAGTAGATCGTCCGATCCGGCGCGACGAAGACCGAGGTGGTCGTGTCGTCCGGCTGACCCTGGGCAGCGCCTACGGGCCGCGGATCGGGAAATTGGGGAACGCTATCGAGCCTGGCCCACAGACGGGCCTCGGAACGTTCGGCAACGCCGCTCACGAGCACGGTGTGCGGCTGCCCGGAAGCCGGAAGCGTATCCACGTGGGGCCGCTTGACATCATTCGAGCGCGGCAGCAGGTTCTCGGCAATCAGAACGGGCGACCCCTGCGCGAACACTGCCGGCAACGCTCCGATGATGCACAAGAAACCCGCCAGGGTCGCAACGAGCATCAGGGGACGCACGGGCGATTCTCCTTGCGGTTGAAAAATCACCAGTTTGCCGGTAGGGGGCGAAAGATGTTTCGCTCCTGCGTTCGCCCAATGTACTCCGGGCGATAGGGGCGAACAACCTTTCGCCTCCGCGTTCATTCCATTTACCTCTCCTTTGTCACTTTGCTGCTGGCGGGGGGTGCGGGGGCCTGCGGCCTCCTCGCAGCAGAAGCCACGGCAAGTGACAAAGGAGCGTTTACCCCAGCAACACCGCAATCGCCGCGTCGAGCTGGCGGTCGCGGCCCAGCGCCCATTCCCCCAACGGGCGCTCAACCTCTACATCAACCGGTCGCCCGCGCCCCTCGAGATCCTCTCCCTCGGGGGTCACGACATACAGACGCGGCAGGTAAAACCAGACCCCGTCCAGCAGGCGGATGCGGTAGGTCCAGATCACTGCCCC
>JAOACN010000211.1 GCA_026417815.1 Chloroflexaceae bacterium
GTCTCGTGGGCTCGGAGATGTGTATAAGAGACAGATCCCACCCTGGGCGAAGAGGTGCACGCCGCTGTGGTGCTCAAAGGCGAGGCCACCGAACGTGAACTGCGCGACCATTGCGCCCGCTTCCTGGCCGACTTTAAGGTACCCCGCCGGATCCACGTCCTCGAAGCCCTCCCCCGTGGCGCCACGGGCAAGCTTCAACGCATCACCATGGCCAAAACGCTCGGCCTGGCCGAGTAAGACCAATCGACGGGACGCGGCTGGCGACGATGCCTGCGCTCCCCAGCGCTTCTAGCATCAGCGTGCCTTGCGCACTCGCAGGAATGAGGATTGACCCATGGCCACCGTGTTCGCCGACGAACGCCGCCTCAGCCCGTATTTGCGCTTCTCCCGCGCCGAGTGGGCGCGCCTCCGTGACGGCGCTGAATTGCCGATTGCCGAAGAGGAACTTGAACACCTCGTCAGCCTGAGCGACTCGGTTTCGATGCAGGAGGTCGCCGACATCTATCTTCCCCTGACCCGCCTGCTCCAACTGTACTTCGAGGCCTCACAGCAACTGTACCAGGTTACTAATGTCTTTCTCGATTACCCCTCGACCAGCCGCGTGCCCTACGTCATCGGCATTGCCGGCAGCGTCGCCGTAGGCAAGAGCAGCACCGCCCGCATCCTCCAGGTGCTCCTCTGCCGCCAGTTCGGCAACCTGAAGGTCGATCTGGTCCCGACCGATGGCTTCCTGTACCCCAACCGCGTGCTCCAGCAACGGGGGATCATGCACCGCAAGGGCTTCCCTGAAAGCTACGACCGCCGCCGGTTGTTGCAGTTCATGGCCGATGTCAAATCGGGGGTGCCGCGTCTGGAGGTGCCGGTCTACTCGCACCTGATCTACGACATTGTGCCTAACGAGACCCGCGTGATTGACCGGCCCGACATCCTCATTGTCGAGGGGCTGAACGTGTTGCAACGGGGCGGGCGCGCCTCCCGCGCGCCGCAGATGTTCGTGTCGGACTTTTTCGATTTTTCGATCTATGTGGACGCCGATGAACTGCTGCTGCAACAGTGGTACGTCGAACGCTTCCTGCGCCTCCGCGAGACGGCCTTCCGCGATCCGTCGTCGTTCTTCCGCCGCTACGCCGAGTTGAGCGTGGAGGAGGCCATCGCCACCGCCCGGCGCATCTGGCGCGAGATTAACTACGTGAACCTGAAGCAGAACATCGAGCCGACCCGCGAACGGGCCGATCTGATCCTGGAGAAGGGCCCCCGGCACACGCTGGAACGGGTCTATTTGCGGAAGCTGTAAGCTATGCGGATCTGTATCGTTGGCGCCGGGGCGATCGGCGGCTTCCTGGGGGTAAAACTGGCCCGCGCCGGGGCCGAGGTGACGCTGATCGCCCGCGGCGCCCATCTCGAGGCCATCCAGCGTGAGGGCCTCAGCGTGGAGTACGCCGACGGGCAGCGCGAGACGGCGCGCCCGGCTCGCGCCACCGCCGAACTGGCCGAGGCCGGCCCCCACGAGTATGTAATCGTAGCCGTCAAGGCCCAGAGCCTGCCCGCCCTGGCCGCGCCCATGCGCGCGCTCTACGCCCCCGACACTGCCGTGGTCTACGCCCAGAACGGCATTCCCTGGTGGTACTTCTACCGCCACGGCGGTCCCCACGAGGGCCGCCGCCTGGAGAGCGTTGACCCTGGCGGGGTGATCGCCGCCCACACCGAACCCGAGCGCGTCATTGGCTGCGTGGTTTACCCCGCCGCCGAGATCGTCCGCCCCGGGGTCATCCGCCACATCGAGGGCAACCGCTTCACCCTCGGCGAGCCCGACGGCGCCCGCACCGAGCGGGTGACCCGCCTGTCCCACCTGATGACCGCCGCGGGGCTGAAGGCCCCCGTGCGCCCGCGCATCCGCAACGAGTTGTGGGTCAAGCTGTGGGGTAACCTGGCCTTCAACCCCATCAGCGCCCTCACCCGCGCCACCCTCGACGCCATCGTCGCCGAACCGCTGACCCGCGCCCTGGCGGTGGCGATGATGGCCGAGGCCCAGCAGATCGCCGAGGCCCTCGGCATCGAGTTCGGCATCAGCATCGAGCAGCGCATCAAGGGCGCCGAGGAGGTCGGCGCCCATAAGACCTCCATGCTCCAGGACATCGAAGCGGGCCGCCCGACCGAGGTTGACGCCATGGTCGGCGCGGTGATCGAGCTGGGCCGCCTGGTCGGCGTCGCCACGCCGCACATTGACGCCATCTACGCCACGGTCAAGCTGCTGGAACGCACGGTTGCGCGAGGGTGATATCGTTTTGGATTGCCGTATTGGGCGTCTCGTGGAAACAATGGTGAGCCCAACCCTGGCGGCCCAGCCGTCCGACCCCGGCCGCCAACCCGCCCCGCCCGGCGGCGATACGGCCCGGCGGCGATACGGGGGACGGCCCGGTGGCGATACGTGGGACGGCCCGGCGACGATACGTGAAACGGCCCGGCGACGATACGTAGAGACGGCCCGGCGGGCCGTCTCTACGTCGCCCCCCGGGACCGGCACGCGGTTCCGGGCGATGGGGATGCGCCGGGTGGGCGGCCGCCCACCCACCCGGCGGCGATACGGCCCGGCGGCGATACGGGGGACGGCCCGGTGGCGATACGTGGGACGGCCCGGCGACGATACGTGAAACGGCCC
>JAOACN010000227.1 GCA_026417815.1 Chloroflexaceae bacterium
AGATGTGTATAAGAGACAGGAACTGCGCGGGCGCGGGTTGATGCGCGGCTTGCGTCTGACCGGATCGGCCAGCGCCGCGCGCGAAGCCGCCCAGGAGCGCGGCCTGCTGGTCGCCACCGCTGGCGAGGACGTGCTGCGCCTGCTGCCGCCGTTGATCATTGAGCCGCGCCACGTGGATGACAGCATTGCTATCTTGCGCCAGGCGCTCAAATGAGAGAAAGGAACCGGCGATGCCCGTTATCGCATTGATTGGCGCCCAGTGGGGCGATGAGGGCAAGGGTCATCTGGTGGATCTGCTGGCGGGCAAGGCGCGACTGGTGGTGCGCTACAGCGGTGGCAACAATGCCGGCCACACCGTTGTCAACCAACTGGGCACGTTCAAGCTCCACCTGGTTCCCTCAGGCATTTTCGATCCATCCACTGTGAATGTTATCGGCCCAGGCGTGGTGGTAAATCCCGAGGTGTTACTGGACGAGATCCGTGATCTGCAAGGGCGCGGCGTGGTCACGGCAAAACTGTTCGTCAGCGAGCGGGCCCACGTGATTATGCCCTACCACATTATGCTCGACCAGCTCCAGGAAGAGGCCCTCGGCGAAGGCCGCATCGGCACCACTGGTCGCGGGATCGGCCCGGCCTTTGCCGACAAGATGAGCCGCAGCGGCATTCGCATGGCCGATCTGCTGCACGAAGAGACCCTGCTCAACCGCCTGCGCGTGGTGCTCGAAGAAAAGAACCGTATCCTCACCAAGATCTACGGCGCCAGGGCCATCTCCCTGCACGACACCTACCTGCGCTTCCTGGAGTTCGGGCGTCAGCTGGCCGAACACATCAGCGACGTGCATCCGATCATCAACCGCGCGATTGAGAAAGATCTGCCAGTGCTGCTGGAGGGCGCTCAGGGCGCGCTGCTCGACGTGGACCACGGGACCTATCCCTACGTCACCTCCTCCCCGCCGGGGGCGGCGGGGGCCTGCCAGGGCGCGGGCATCGGCCCGACCCGCCTGAACGCGGTCATTGGTGTGTTCAAAGCCTACACGACCCGGGTCGGCGAGGGGCCGTTCCCCACCGAAGTGCACGGCCCTGAGGCGGACGAACTCCGGCAGATCGGCACGCCCTGGGCCGAAGTGGGCACCACCACCGGCCGGCTGCGCCGGGTGGGCTGGTTCGATGCAGTGCTGGCGCGCTATGCGGCGCAGATCAATGGCATTGACACCATTGCCATTACCAAACTGGATGTGCTCGACAACCTGCCGACGATCAAAATTTGCGTCGGCTACCGGCTCAACGAAACGTACCTGGAGTATCCGCCAGCCACGGTCGCGGTGCTGAGCCGCTGCGAGCCGATCTACGAAGAGATGCCCGGCTGGCGCGTCTCCACCCGCGACGTGCGCCATTTCCAGGATCTTCCCGAAGCCGCCCAGGCCTACGTGGCACGTATCTGCCAGCTGGTTGGCGCGCGGCTGGGCCTGGTGTCGGTCGGGCCGAGCCGCGAGCAGGTGATCCAGGTGGTCGATCTTTTTTAATGAGAAAGCCTGCGGGGCAAGCCTGAGGCTTGCCCCGCAGCCCTACCCGGTTTTCCTCCCCTCACCCGACCAGTTTGGCCTGCAATTCGGCGTTGGAAGGCTCTACCAGGATGGCCCCGTCGGGGAACACGATGGTGGGAACGCTACGGTAGCCGTTGTTGACCCGCACCACGTAGTCGGCCGCGGTCGCATCCTCCTCAATGTTCACGTACAAAAACGCCGCGCCGTGCTGTTGCAGCACCCGCAGCGCCCGCCGGCAATCGGGGCACCAGCTGGTGCCATACATAACAATTGGTTGCTGGCTGCTCATGGTTCCCTGGAACGTCATACTGACACATACCCTCGGGGGGTATTATACCACGATAACGTTTCCGAGCCGCGTCACAGGCTGATCTGCCCGGGGCGAAGGCAACGTCTTCGGAGCTCGCCTCAACCTCCCCGCCGGAGGCGGACGTTGCGTCTGCCCTGCTATTTCCCGGGGTGCATGCGGCGTCTCGGGGGCAAGCCCAGACGCCAGGTTCCAGGCCGGATCTGGCGGCGTCACTGCCAGATCCGGCCTGGAGCCACCCTGTTGGGCGGCCTGGCCGACCTGCATCCCACCCCCGGGAGGGGCGTTGCCTCAGCCCGGCTGGTCTTCCCCACGGGTCCACCTGGTTGGCCCACGCCGGCGAGAAACCGATTACAAGAAAGCAACCCACTTTCCACGTTGTAATCCCTCTCACTTCCCAGAGCAAAGAAGCGGCCGTCGGCAGAGCCGTACCACGTTCCATAGCGCATTGCGTCAAACCCTCTCCTCGCAATCGGGGTATTGTTCACAAAATGTTCATCATTTGCAATTACTTTGAACAAAAGGAGTCATTTGACAGCGATTTGCGGCCTGTGCTACCATAGGGCTTGCGATTGCTCGTAGCGCTCAATGTAATTGCGCGCTCCCCGCTGACGGCGCTGTGGCCGAGCATCCACAAGGTTCGCAGCGCTCTTGTTGTTCCTGTTTGCCGGATCATGCAGAGGGTTTGACCAGGAGCACGGCATGAAGTTGCACGAGTATCAGGCGCGCGACTTGCTCGCGAAGTACGGTATTCCGGTCACTCGTGGCGGAGTTGCGGTTACCCCGGGTGAGGCGCGCGCCGTAGCCGAGTCGATCGGCGGCCCCGTGGTGGTCAAGGCGCAGGTGTTCGTTGGCGGTCGCGGCAAGGCCGGCGGCGTGAAACTGGCCGATACGCCCGAACAGGCCGAGCAGGTGGCCTCCCAGATCCTCGGTATGTCAATCAAGGGGCTGACCGTCGAGAAGGTGCTGGTGGCCGAGGCGATCAGCTATACCAAAGAGATCTACCTCAGCGCCATTCTCGACCGCGCCGCCAAACGGGTGACGATGATTGCCTCGGCTGAGGGCGGCGTCGAGATTGAAGAAGTGGCCCGCACCAATCCCGACGCGATTATCAAGATCTCCGCCCATCCCCACCTCGGGTTGCTCGATTTTCAGGCCCGTGAACTGGCCTTCGGCATTGGCCTCACCGATGGCAAGCAGGCCCGCCAGTTCGCCCAGATCGCCTCGGCCCTCTACCGCGTCTTTGTCGAGAGCGACGCCTCCCTCGCCGAGATTAACCCGCTCGTGATCCGCGCCGATGGCTCCCTCCAGGCCCTCGACTCCAAGGTGTTGCTCGACGATAGCGCCCTCTTCCGCCATCCCGATCTCGCCGCCCTGCGCGACTCCTCCGATGAGCCCGAGGCTGAGTTGCGCGCTCGCGAGGCTGACCTGACCTATATCAAGCTCGATGGCACCATCGGTTGTATGGTCAACGGCGCCGGGCTGGCCATGGCAACCATGGACGTGGTCAAGCTCTACGGTGGCGAACCGGCCAATTTTCTCGATATTGGCGGCGGCGCGGGTAAAGAGAAGGTCAAGGCCGCCTTGCAAATTATCCTCGCTGACCCGAACGTGAAGGCGGTCATGTTCAATATCTTCGGCGGTATCACCCGCGTTGACGAGGTTGCTCGCGGCATCGTCGCCGCCCTCGAAGAGGTGCAGACCGATGTGCCCATGGTGGCCCGCCTGACAGGCACCAATGAGGAGGAGGGCCGGCGCATCCTCGCCGCTTCGCGCCTTATTCCCGCGGCGACCCTCGCCGAAGCCGCCGAGAAAGCCGTCGCCGCCGCCCGTGGCGCGTAGCGCCTCTGCGCGAAGCTCCGCTCCGGGTTCTTCTCAGAAGCGTAACCGCACGGAGGCCCGGGAGGGCCCAGCCCTCCCGGAACTTCCTATGTTGCAAGCGCTTCGCTGCGTCCCTCACAGCGCAAACGGTTTGTGGCCTTCGGGATGACGTTGCGGTTCACGAATACTACGGACTGGTCGCGCCCCACCGGAAGGGAAAATCCTGCAGGGGCCTGCGGCCCTCGCCACCTCCGCCGAGACGAAGTCTCGTTGACTGCTAACTGATTTGCGTGTGAGCAACAATCATGAAACGACGCGCGCTTATTACCGGAATTACGGGACAGGACGGCAGTTACCTCGCCGAATTTCTCCTCAGCCAGGGGTATGAGGTGATCGGCATGGTGCGACGCACCAGCACGGTCAACTTCGAACGTATCAAACACTTCCAGGATCGCATTACCCTCGTCACGGGCGACCTCGCCGATGAGGTGTCGCTCATTTCTATCCTCCGCGAGCATCGCCCGGGCGAGGTGTATAATCTTGCCGCCCAGTCGTTTGTGCAAACGTCCTGGGCCCAGCCGGTGTTCACCGGCGAGACGACTGCCCTCGGTGTCACCAGAATGCTCGATGCCGTTCGCATCGTGGATCCTGAGATTCGGTTTTACCAGGCCAGCAGCAGCGAGATGTTCGGCAAAGTGGTTGAGGTGCCCCAGACCGAACGCACCCCTTTCTACCCCCGCAGTCCCTATGGCGTGGCAAAGGTCTATGGTCACTGGATCACGGTCAACTATCGCGAAAGTTACAACATGTTCGCCTGCTCGGGCATTCTTTTTAACCACGAGTCGCCCCGCCGCGGGCTTGAGTTTGTTACCCGCAAGATCTCCCACGGCGTGGCGCGGATTAAACTCGGACTTGATGAAGAGTTGCGGCTCGGCAATCTTGATGCCCGGCGCGACTGGGGCTTTGCCGGGGACTACGTCGAAGCAATGTGGTTGATGCTCCAACAGGATCATCCCGACGACTATGTGGTCGCCACCGGAGAAACCCACTCGGTACGCGAGTTTTGCGAGCTTGCCTTTGGGTACGTGGATCTGGATTATCGCGATTACGTCGTTCAAGACGAGCGTTTCATGCGGCCCGCCGAGGTGGATCTGCTGATCGGTGATGCCACCAAGGCGCGAACCACGCTGGGCTGGCGCCCCAGGACCAACTTTCAGGAACTGGTACACATGATGGTTGACGCTGACTTGCAACTTCTCAAGGAGCAGAACCGATGACCCAGGCGGAGATGCGACTGATAGAGCAGGGCTGGGAGGCGCTGGTGGAGCGCCTCGGGGTCGCCGAAGCCATGCGCTTTGTGATGCTGCTCGATCGCCGTACCGGCGGCGCGTTGCAACACATGCGCACCCTCTGGTCAACGCCGTTTGCCGGCCAGGTCCAGGGGCGCACTGGCGCCGCGGTCCAACCGTCCCAGCCAGCGCCACAGTTCGACGCCTAGTGTCGCTATGAACATAACCGGTCTCAACGCCGAGCCGGTCCGAAGGACATCCTTCGGGCCGGCTCGGTATGTAGAGACCGTGTATTTCTTGAGAGGGTGCAGCCCTCTCCTCAGGCAGAGGGTGGGGAAAGCTGGTATCCCTGCTCATTCTACTCTGTCACTTTGCCCGTGGGGGTTGCAGGGGACTGCGGCTCCCTCCAAACCTCCTCGCAGCGGAAACTACGGCACGTGACAAAGCAGAGCTAATCCCTATAGCGTTTCGCCAAATGATTGACCCGCAACAATGGCGACACGAGCGCAGCGAGCCACATCGCTCGATCAATGCTTCCCGTCAGTGCTCTAATGCTCCCCCTCCGTGGCGCCCACGGCCGCGCTCTGGGGCGCGTGCTGCTCAAGGGCGTCCAGGCGGGCGCTCATGGCCCGGCGCCAGGCCTCGTCATCAACCTGCATGGTCCGCACCCGGTAGAGGATCTCCTCCTGCACCCGGCGCACCCCGCCGACCCGGTCGGCCAGCAGGCCGATCAGAAACGTGATCAGCGCCATCAGCACCAGGATGCTGCCCACCAGCAGGGCCTGCACGTTGTCGGCTGTCAGGTCGGTGATGCGCCGCCCGATGAAGACATACGCCGCCCGGCCCAGAAGTAAAATGCCGGGGATAAAGAAGGCCGCGGCGATGTAACTGAAGACCTTCAGCGGTTCGTAGGTGGCGTAGGTGCGGGCAATGATGGCCGCCTGGCGCTTGATGAAGTTCCAGTTTCCCCGGTGCAGGCGCGAGGGGCGCTCAACGTAGTTGGTGCGGATAGGCACCGCCTGGATGGTCAGGCGGCGCTTGCCGGCCTGGATCAGGTTCTCGACCGTATAGGAGAAGTCGGTGGTTACAAAGGTGCGCAGCGCCGCTTCGCGCGAGAGGGCGCGGAAGCCGCTGACCGTGTCCGGCACATCGGTTTCGGAGGCCCAGCGCACCACCGAACTGCCGAGTTTTTGTAGCGCCCGTTTGAGCGGAGAGAAATGCCCCAGGCTCTGCCCCTGCCGGTCGCCGATCACAATATCGGCCGTGCCGGCGACGATCGGGGCGACCAGCCTGGGGATCTCGTCACCCGGATACTGATTATCGGCATCGGTGTTGACAATCACATCGGCGCCCAGGCGCAGCGCCGTGTCGATGCCCGTTTGATAGGCGGTTGCCAGCCCCTTGTTGGCCGTGTGGCGCACCACGTGGTCGGCGCCGGCCCGTAGCGCCACCGCCGCCGTATCATCGCTGGAGCCGTCGTCGATGATCAATACCTCGACGCGACTGATACCGGGGATGCGGCGGGGGATGCCGGCGATCACCGTGGCGATGGTGTCGCGCTCGTTTAGCGCCGGGATCTGCACGATCAGCTTCATGGCCCATCCTCGCAACCTCGCTTCAGCGCCATTGTAGCACAGGCGCCTGCCCCCGCCGCTGATGGGCCGCCTACGCCTCCCTGAGAGCCGGACCTGGAGCCCGTCCTGACCGCCGGTTGTCAGGAGGGCGGGGCAACCGGCTTTCCCCACGCCCCTGCCTGAGCGGAGGGTCTGGGAGGATTTGGCCCTCCCAGACCTGATCGGATAACCCGGGCATCGGAGCCGGCTCTTCCCTCTACTTTGTCACGTTGCCGCTGGCGGGGGTTGCGGGGGCCTACGGCCGCCGAAGATCTTTCCTTCCCGGTACGGCGCGGCTTCGCCACGCCCCACCAGAAAGGGCAAAACTCGGAGGGGTTGCACCCCTCCGAACCTCCTCGCAGCGGAAGCCGCGGCACGTGACACAGTAGAGTTACTTCGGCGTCGCTTCCCCGCGAATGAATCGCTCGGTAAAGTCGCGCGCCTCGTAGTCGGTGTACTGTTTGGGGGGCGTCTTCATAAAGTAGCTGCTCGGCGCGTACAGCGCCCCGCCGATGCCCCGATCCAGGGCCAGTTTCGCGCAACGGATGGCGTCAATCACCACCCCTGCCGAGTTTGGCGAGTCCCACACCTCCAGTTTCAACTCCAGGTTCAACGGCACGTCACCGAAGGTGGTCCCCTCCATGCGGATGTAGGCCCACTTCCGGTCGCCCAGCCACGGCACGTAGTCGCTCGGCCCGATGTGCACCGCCTCCGGCGGCAGATCGTAGGGCAACTGGCTGGTCACGGCGTTGGTCTTGCTGACCTTCTTGCTCTCCAGGCGCTCGCGCTCCAGCATGTTCAGAAAGTCGGTGTTGCCGCCAATGTTCAACTGGTAGGTCCGATCAAGACGCACCCCGCGCTCCTGGAACAGGGTCGTCAGCACGCGATGGGTAATCGTCGCGCCGACCTGGCTCTTGATGTCGTCGCCGATGATCGGCAACCCTTTCTCCTCGAAGCGTCGCCGCCAGTACGCCTGGCTGGCGATAAACACCGGCACGCAGTTGATGAACGCGCACCCGGCTTCGAGGATCTGCTCGACGTACCACTTCGTGGCCATCTCGCTACCCACTGGCAGGTAGGAGATCACCACGTCGGTCCCTGTGCGCCTGAGAATGCCGGCGATGTCGTCGGTTGGCCCCGGCGCTTTGGTAATTACCTGGCCCAGATACTTCCCGATGCCGTCGTGGGTCATTCCCCGCGAGACCGGCACGCCCAGCGCCGGAACGCTTGCAAAACGGTAGGTATTGTTCGGCGGGGCAAAAATGGCCTCCGAAAGATCCTTGCCGACCTTGGTATCGGCAATATCGAATGCCGCTGAAAACTCTATGTCTCTAATGTGGTACCCGCCGAGGTTAACATGCATCAACCCGGGGATCTGATCGTTTTCATCAGCGTCGCGGTAGTAGTGCACCCCCTGCACCAGTGACGAGGCGCAGTTGCCGACGCCGATAATCGCCACACGGATCTTCTTGTCGTTCACCGAAGTTGGCCTTTCATCTGGACTACGGACGCAGCGTCGCAAAACGTCGTGACAGGCGATTATACCCCTGGCGGGTACCTTTGACAAGCGCCCCAAATGGCCAGGTTTTGCTTGCCCGCAGCCAAGAGTACTGTCAGCAAACAGACCCTGGTACCACCGCGCGCCTTGATTCGTCCAGGGCCTTCGGTGTATGCTTGGGCCGTGCGGCCAGCAGGCCGGCAGATTGCTCGCGTCGAGTTTGCGTCACAGCCATGAGCGATTGTGCCACCCCGGTGCTCGTCCCTGAAGAAGAGCAACACGGCGATCCCGCCGCCAGTCTGATTGTGCGGACCGGCGTCGAATTGTACGCCCTGCCCG
>JAOACN010000228.1 GCA_026417815.1 Chloroflexaceae bacterium
AGATGTGTATAAGAGACAGGTCGCCCTCCACCTGGATCACCGCCAGGCACGGGGGGCGGCCAAGCAGTTCAATGAGCGCGGTAATCTCGGCGCGGGCGGTGGCGCGAAGTTGCTGGGCCAGTCCCTTGCCTTCGAGCAAAGTTGCGGTCATAGCATGGTTCCGGGCGACCGGTGCGGGCATCGGCGCACGGCCGCAGGCCAGAGTGTCGGCTGTGCCAATGCTTCGGCCCTACTGGCTAATGCGGCTGCGTACAATGGCAATGATCCCCTCGGTCTCCTCGCTGAGGCCGATGGTCAGATCTTCCACCTGGGCGCGGGTTTCTCGCACGAAGAGCTGATCTTCCAGGCCGCTCAGGTTGATCTCGATATTGAGGATGGCGCTCTGCACGGCGGCGCGGGCCAGCACGGCAGCCACGCCAATATCGCTCACCACCAGCCGGCTGACCTTGGGCGCCAGCGCGGTGCAGAGGGGCAAAAGGCTGGCCGCGGCCTGGGCGATGCGCAGCGGCACCTCCGTGGCCTGGCGCGTGACCTGCTGGATGGCGGCCTGCCGGGTGGCCGCGTCGGCTTCGGTGGTGCGGGGCAGCTTATAGGCCGCCGACAGCCGCCCGAACACCTCAATGTCCTGCGCCGCCAGACGCTGGAACTCCTGTCGCAGGGCCTCGGAGCGGGCATGCGCGCTGCGCACCTCGTCTTCGATTGCCGCGAACTGCTTTTTACCGACGGTAAGCGCGCAGACCATGCTCACCAACCCCGCCGCCATCGCCCCCGCGAGGGCAGCCACGCTGCCGCCGCCTGGCGCTGGCGCGTTCGAGGCCAGCGCGTCGAGAAACGCGCCGAGTGGCTGGGCATCAAGCGGTTCTGACATGGGTCGTGGCTCCTTCCGTCGTGCCGAACTGGGTGAAACAACAGGTGAACCTCTGGCTCACGTTCCCCACACGGCACATCGTTCCTCCGTTCCGGGCGGCCGCGGCAGCGCCACGGCCCCCTTCTGGCCGTTATTATACCAGCGCCGTGGATCCAGAAGGCAAAGGCCACGCGCCTGTTCAGGACCGGGACAACGTCGGTGGCGTAGAGACAGCCCGGCGGGCCGTGTCCACTGCAGGAACATACGTCGTATCCCTAAGTGGTGCATCCGGCAAGTCACCGAACGGGAGGGTCTGGGAGGGCTCTGCCCTCCTAGCAACCCCACCTCCCGGTCCTTTCGTGTATCAGACGGTCATACGCATGGCGCACAACGCCGCGATGAAAACCGGCCCCCATACCGTACGGCCGCAGCGCGCTGCGGCCTACCCGCCTGTTTTCACCTCAGGACTTGCCGGATGCACCACTACGCATTAGGTGTGACGAAACGTCTCGCACGCTCCCCTTCGCCCGGCGACTGATGAACGTTACGAACATATTCCGGTATCGCCAAACGCTGCGGGCTAATGAAGATTCAGAATGTAAACCGGTATTCGCGCGGTAGCCCGGCGGCTAAAGCCGCGGGCTACTGATGGGAAGCCCGCCTGCGCGGGCTATGCCGGATTAAATTCCTAATCTTCATAAGCCCTGGCTAAGGTCACGAAAGCCCCTGCGGAGCTTCCACGTCCTGAGCGAGGGCTTTAGCCCGCAGCGCGTGATGCTGCCAAAGGGATGCTAGAAGCCCGCCTTCGCGGGCTATGTCGGATTCAATGCTTCATCTTCATCAGGCGCCCGGCGGGCCAGCGGGCCGCGGCAGGTGCAGAACGTTTCGTCGCACCCCTAAGCATTCTGTCACTTGCCAAACACGTCAGGAAGATATATACTGCTAACGAGCCGGATGCCGGCTTATTCCGTGCGCCTGCCGGCGCGACGAGCGCCTGGGGCTCGTCACTCGATATGCGGGGCAACGTAGCCGCCCATGTCGTGGCCGCTAGCGCGTTCACACAGGACCTATGGAAGGCAGTCATCAAGCGAATCGAGAGGGCCCGACGCAGTGCGTAACGCGCGCGCTGCCGGGTGCGATCGAGCCTTTCGCGGCATGACCTGGCGCCTCGCTACGCAGGGCGCTTTTGCCGCGCCTTGCTTATCGCCCCCGGCAGCCTCGCCGGGGGCGTAATTGTTCCCCCTGCGCATCGGGCCTCGTCCATCGTCGTGGGTTCCGCGACTCTGTACAGGAGGCACCGATGATCGCAATCCGCACCGCCCCTGAAGGGATGGCGCTGCGCCTGGCGCCGGTACGCCCAACGGTTCATAATGTTCCCGGCGACGGGGAACTGGTCTACGAGCCGGCCCTGAGCTTTCCTATGCACGCCACGGCGCAGCAGGTGATTGACGCCCTGCGGATGATGCGCCCTGGTAATGAGAGCGTCTACTACCTCTTCGTCACCGGCGAGCAGGGGCGACTGGCCGGCGTGGTCAGCCTGCGGCAAATCGTCACCGCCGCGCCCGATACGCGGCTCGACGCCATCATGACCACCGATGTGGTCAGCCTGCCGGCCACGATGCCAGCCGAGGAACAGGCGCGCATCCTCGGCGACTCGGGCTTCCTCGCCCTCCCCGTGGTGGACGAGGACGGACGCCTGGTGGGCAGCCTGGACGCCACCGAGTTGCTCGATACGGTCCAGGAGGAGGCCACCGAGGACATGTACCGCCTGGCCGGCGTGGCCGCCGACGAAGAGATCGAGCGCCCGATCACCCGCGCCGCCCGCGACCGGGTGTTCTGGCTGGTGATCAACCTGGCCACGGCGTTCCTGGCTGCCGCGGTGGTCAGCCAGTTCGAGGGGGTCATCGCCCAGGCGGCCATGCTGGCCGCGTTTATGCCGGTGGTCGCCGGACAGGGCGGCAATGCCGGCACCCAGACGCTCACCTTCATCGTGCGTTCCCTGGCCCTGGGCGCGGTAAGCTTCCACAACGCCCGCCGCACGCTGCTGCGCGAGGCGTTCATCGGGGTCTGCAACGGCGTTTCGATCGGGGTGCTGGTCGGGCTGATCGGCTGGCTCTGGCAGGGCAATCCGGTCCTGGGGGTGGTGATCGGCCTGGCGATGCTCGGCAACTTGATCATGGCCTCGCTCGCCGGGGTAATCGTGCCGCTGACCCTCAAGGCGCTCAGGATTGACCCGGCCCTGGCCTCATCCATCTTCGTCACCACGGTGACCGATGTTTGCGGCTTCGCCTTTTTCCTCGGCCTTGGCGCCCTGGCCCTGGGGATGGGGTATTTGTAAGCGGAGCATTCGCAACCGCGCGCGGTAGGGGCGATGTCCGGTCGCCCCTACGCTGCCCCCCCGGCGAGGGAGAGGCTGGGAGGGGGGCAAAAATGCACGGAACCTCAATTCACAATTCCAATACATTTCCAATCCAGCCGCGGTATGCTAGAGACGGATGCATAGCTCGTGATGCTCGCGAAAGGATCCGTCATGGCTGCCAAAACGATTCCGGCAACGAACGCCCGCCGCTGGTCCCCACGGCGCATCGGCGCCTGGGCGCTGGGGGCGCTGCTGGTTGTGTTCGTCGCCATCCAGTTCGTGCCCTACGGGCGCGAGCGTACCAATCCCCCCGTCACCGCCGAACCGGCCTGGAATAGTCCCCAGACGCGGGCCACCTTTATGCGCGCCTGCGGCGACTGCCACAGCAACCAGACCACCTGGCCCTGGTACAGCTCGATTGCCCCCGCCTCCTGGCTGATCAGCCGGGATGTGCAGGCAGGCCGCGCTGAGTTCAACGTCTCCGAGTGGGGGCGTCCCGACAACGAGGGTGATGACGCGGCGAAGCTGGTGCAAAACGGGGAGATGCCGCCCTGGTTCTACCTGCCCTTGCATCCCGAGGCGCGCCTCTCCCCCGCCGAGCAGCAGCAGTTCATCGCCGGCCTCATCGCGACCTTCGGCGGCGAGGTCGGCGGGGAGCGGGAGGAGTGACTGATCCTTAGGTGGATGCCCGGCGACCCATAGGTGCGACGTCAGTCGCGACCAGGTGGCGTGTGGGGCGGCGTGGCGGCCCCGGAGATTGCTTTCGGCGGTTGTGGCGGCTACGCCGCCGCAACCACCGAAAGTACTGGGGGTTGGGGCCAGTCCCATGGACGTTGCACAAGCCCTGCGGGGGGCCGGGAGAGCTTTGCCTCCCGGCCCCCTCCTCAATCCACCCGGGTAGGGGTGCGGTGGAGAGGGAGCAGGCCCGCGGCGAGTTGCTCGGCAGTGGGCAGCGCCGATTCGGCTGGCTTGTCGGAGGCGGCGAGCAGCAAGGCGCCTCGCTGCGCCAGGTTCCAGCAGAGGTGGTAGACGTCGCCGCAGAGGGTCAGGCGCCCATCGGCCATGCGCGCGAGGGTGGCCGTCAGTTCGGCCCGGCGAAAGGCTTTGAAGGGCGTGGGATCGCCCCGGGCCACCAGCGCGCGTAGTTCGGCGTGCAGGGGGGCCAGAGCGGGATGCACCCTCGGCTCGACAAGGGCGAGGAAGGCGGCGAAGCTCTCCAGGCCGCCGGTTTCGATGCGGGCGCGCGCTTCGTCCAGGGACATCGCTCCCGTGGCCATCAGCAGGGCGGTGGCCACCACGTAGTCCTGGTTGTCCAGGGTGAACGGGTGCCATTCGCGCCGGCACAACTCGGCGTAGGTGCGCCGGAACAGGGCCACGTCGAGATCGGGAACCAGACGCGCGGCGACGGCCAGGGCGCCTTCGGCGCGCGCGTCGTCAATCGCCCCGTCCGAGCGGCCCCGCGGGCCGAGCAGGGTTTTGTCGATGTCGATCAGCACGGCGGTCCGCGCCCAGTCTACGCCGCGCCAGTCAAGCTCGGCGGCCCAGTTGTGAATGAGGTGCCAGCGGGTGGCGCTGGCGGTGTCGCCGTACCAGACCAGGCTCTCGGGCGCCACGGGTCGGTCCTCGCCGATGAAGGCATAGGCGGGCAGCGGGCCGGTCTGTCGCAGATGCTCGGCGAGCAGGCGGTCATTATCGGTGTCGCCGATGACCGCCAGGGCGGTCAGCGGCCCGCTGCCGCGCCCGGCCTGCAGGGTGTCGGCGAGCGCCCGCACGATACGGGCATAGGCGGCGTCGCGCTTGCGCGGGGGCGGGCCGGCGGGCAGGCCCAGGTGCGCGCGCAACTCGGCCAGACGCGGCAGCGCCGGGTCGCATGGCTCCAGGTCGCGGTAGATCACCGCGTCGCCAGTGAGGTCGGCAATGGTGGCGTACATATGAGGTGACCATATAGAGGAGAGCGGGGAAAACAGGTTTCCCCGCGCCCCTGCTGGTGGGGAGGGTCTGGAAGGGCGCGGCCCTCCAGGGAAGACATTTAGCTCAGAAGACCCTGGGCATACATCAACTCAGCGTTCAGCACCGAACCGCCCGCGGCGCCGCGAATGGTGTTGTGGCTCAGACAGACCAGTTTGTAGTCCAGCAGCGGGCACTCCCGCACGCGCCCGACGACCGTGCTCATGCCCCGCCCGGCGTCGCGGTCGCGCCGCGGCTGGGGCCGGTCGGGTTCGTCGCGCACGATGATCGGCTGCGACGGCGCCGAGGGCAGGTTGAGTTCCTGCGGCAGCGCCCGGAACTCGCGCAGCGCGGCAAGCACCTCATCGAGGGGTGGCCGGCGCGCAAAGGCGATCGAGAGGCACTCCAGGTGCCCCTCCAGCACCGGCACGCGGTTGCAGTGGGCCGAAATGGTGATTGGCGCCGCCTCTACCGCCCCGTCGCGGAGCGTGCCGAGCATCTTCTGCGGCTCGGTTTCCACCTTCGGCTCTTCGCCGCCGATGTAGGGGATGATGTTCTCCATCAGGTCGTAGGAGGGCACCCCCGGGTAGCCCGCGCCCGAGAGGGCCTGCATGCTCACCAGCAGCACCTTCGTCACCCCGAAGGCGTCGAGCAGCGGCCGCAGGGTCATGGTGGGGCCGGTCGCGGTGCAGTTCGGATTGGCGATGATCGCCCCCGTCCACCCCCGGCGGCGCCGTTGCACACGGATCAGATCCAGATGGTCGGGATTGACCTCGGGGATGAGCAACGGCACGTCGGGGTCCATGCGCAGATCCGAGGCATTGGTGCAGACCACGTGCCCGGCGGCGGCCAGACGCTCTTCGATCGGGCGCGCCGTTTTGCCCGGCAGCGCCGAGAAGACCAGAGGCGTGTCCAGGGCCGCATCTTCGCTTAACACGGGCATGGCCCGCAGCCGCTCGGGAATCGGCGTGTCGAGCATCCAGCGCGTGACTTCGGCGTAGGGCTGTCCGGCGCTCCGCTCGCTCCCGGTCAGCGCCGTGACTTCGAACCAGGGATGCCCCTCAAGCATCTGAATGAAGCGCTGTCCCACCGTCCCCGTGGCGCCCAGCACCGCGACGCGAACCTTCATCGTCTGCTTCTCCTTCCTGAGGTGAACGTAGAGGAAACGGGGTGTTTCCATACCCCGGCGCACCGTAACGCCCCACCCCCCCAGCATCGGTTGGAAGACGGGGAAACCGGGTTTCCCCGCGCCCCTGCCAGGTGGAAAGAGGAAACCGGGTTTGCCCGTACCTGCGCCCGGCGGAGGATCACGCCCCCCAACACCGGTTGGAAGACGGGGAAACCGGGTTTCCCCGCGCCCCTGCCGACGTGGCGGGGCTTCGTTCTCCCCTACGTCTGTTGCATCTTTGTCTTCATTATACGTGATGCGCGCGCCAGCAAAACGGCGGTCCCGACCCGGTCCGGGCGCCTGCGGACTTAAACTGTGGATAACAAATAACCATAGTGTGCTAAACATTAAGCAAAACACCCCTGGCAGAGCGCCGGTCGATCGGGTATAATCTTCATTAAAGTTGTCACCACTCTGCAATGGTCTTGCACGTTACCTATCCCCCCCGGCTAGGTTCTCCCACGCCGCAGGCTCTGCCGGAGCAGACGGCATAACGCCTGTGCGCGCGCAAGGTGTAATTCCGTCGCCCAGCGGTGATCAACGCCGATCGGACGTGGAAGGAGGCAGGTCGATGATAGACCCTGAGGTTCAACGGCTGTTGGAGCAGGCAATTGACACGCCCGTGAAGCTTCATCTGCTCTTGTTGTTTCACGAGAACCCGCGGATGGAAGCAACGCCAGGGGCTATCACCGACCGATTATGTCGCGACATCTGGAGCGTTTCGCAGGCCCTGCACGAGCTGTGCGACGATGGCATCTTGCTGCGGGCAGCCACGGCTCACGGCGAGCCCGTCTATCGCTACGCTCCCCGCGATGAACTGGTCGAGGTGATCCAGCGCCTGGTGCGCAACTACGACGATCCCCTCGAGCGTGAGCAGTTGCAGCAGTTCATCCGCCAGCTTGCCAGTTATGCGCCCTACCGCCGCTCACCTCAGTGGGGCGTCCAGGTGGCTTAGAGACTATCTTGAACGCCTGACAGCCGGTTGTGGGGAACGTTGGGGGCGACAAACCTTCGCCCCCGACGTGGGAAACCAGGTTTCCCCATCCCCCTGCCGCAGGAGAGGGTCCGGGAGGGCTACGCCCTCCCGGACCCTCCTTAGCTTTGATGCCGCCCGGGCGTCTAACATTCCTCTAACACCAAAACCTTGACAACGCTCCTGTCAAGTCTCTACAATCCATACCAGCAGGCGCGCGCTCCGCGACGCGCGTCCTGGGATCCGTTCCATGCCGTGAGAAACCCATGAAAGACTACTACCAGGTGCTCGGGGTGAGCCGCAACGCCAGCGAACAGGAGATCAAGCAGGCCTATCGCAAGCTTGCCCGGATGTACCACCCCGATATTAACCCTGGCGACAAGAAGGCCGAGGCCCGCTTCAAAGAGATCAACGAGGCCTATGAGGTGCTCTCCGATAAGGAGAAGCGCGAAAAGTACGATCGCTTTGGCAGCGACTGGCGACGCTACGAACAGGCCGGCCCCGGGGTTGATTTTAGCGGCGCCGATTTCGCCGATCTTTTCGAAACCCTCTTCGGTGGGCGCGCCGGGCGTGGGGGCGGCTTCAATATGCGCATGGACGGGCAGGATGTTGAGCAGCCGGTCGAGATCACCCTCGATGAGGCCTTCACTGGCGCCCAGCGCACGCTGCAGTTCTCCAATCCCAATGGCACGCCCCGCACCATTACGGTGAAGATCCCCGCCGGCATTGATACCGGCAACCGCGTGCGCGTACCCGGCGAGGGCGCCCCTGGCTTGCACGGCGGCAAACGCGGCGATCTCTACCTGGTCGTCCGTGTTCAACCCCATCCGCGCTTCGAGCGCAAGGGCGCCGATCTCTACACCCGCGTCGAGGCGCCGCTCTACACCCTGTTGCTCGGCGGCCAGGTGGCCGTGCCCACCCTCGCGGGCAAGACGCTTAACCTCAGCATCCCTGAGCAAACCCAGAATGGGCGCACCTTTCGCCTCAGCGGCCAGGGTATGCCCCGGATGCACCATTCTCACCAGCGTGGCGATCTCTACGTGACCGTCAATGCCGTCCTGCCAACCCGCCTGAGCCCGCGCGAACGGGCGCTGTTCGAGGAACTGCGGCGTATCACGGAGGGCCAACCGGTATGAGCAACGCTGAGCGCACCTACACGATTAAAGTGGCGGCGCGACTCACCGGTATGCACGAACAGAGCCTGCGAATGTACGAACGCCGGGGATTGGTGCGCCCCGCTCGCAGTAAGGGTAACATCCGCCGCTATAGCGACGCTGATGTTGAACAGATCCGCTTCATCAAGCGCCTGGTTGATGACCTGGGAGTAAACCTGGCCGGCGTCGAGGTCATCCTCCAGATGCGCCGCCAGGTGATCGAGCTGCGCCAGGAGCTGGAGCGCCTCCAGAGGTCGTGTGGAGGTGTGGAGGTGTAGAGGTGTGGAGCTGTCTTCTCACCTCCACACCTCCACACCTCCACACCTCCACACCTCCACACCTCCACCGTCCCCTCACCCCGCCCCGGTGACGTCCCGACGCGCCAGCAGGCGCCAGACGCCATAGCCGAACAGGACGCAATAGGCCGCGACGACCACCATCGCCTGCGTGAGCGAGGGCAGCGTCGCCAGGTCCAGCCCGCTCGCCAGCACCGTGGGGTCCAGCCCGAACAGCGCCGCGTTCTCCACTACCAGGCGGTTGATGTTCGGCTGGAGCATCAGGTTCACCAGGAACAGCACGGCGTCGCTGACCATGCCCAGGGAGCTGAGCGATCCGGCGCCTACGTCCAGGGCCAAAAAGATCAGCCCCCCACCTGCGCCCGCCAGCGCCGAGCGCCCAAACGCCGCGCAGACAAAGGTCGCCAGGACGTAGGGCAGGATCACGTACAGGCTGCGGAGGATCCCCGCCCCCAGGGCCAGCAGC
>JAOACN010000321.1 GCA_026417815.1 Chloroflexaceae bacterium
CGACCGCATCATCGAGATGGTCGGTGACCTTCTCGACTCCCAGCACCGCCACGATCTCGGCCGCCCCCGCGGCGATGGTCTGCGCCGCCTGGTGGATGGCCACGCCGCCGCTCGCGCCCGCCGCCTCCACCCGAACCGCCGGCACGCCCCGCAGGCCCACCGCCGCAGCCAGATAGGCCCCCAGGTGTCCCTGGGCCGCCAGGCGATCGCCAAGCGCGTTGGCCACGTAGAGCGCGCCCACCCGGTGCGCCACGAACTCCGGGAGCGCGGCGAAGGCCGCCCGCGTCGCCTCACTGGCCAGATCGGCCAGGCTCCGCCCGTAGTGCTCGGCTACCGGCGTGGCGCCCGCGCCGATCAGATACACTCCTGACATACGCAAGCCTCTTTCCAGAAGGAAGGGCGTTGCCCTCCCAAAACACATCTTAACTGTCGGGGAAACCGGGTTTTCGCACACCCCCGCCGCGCGGGAAGGTCTGGGAGGGCTGCGCCCTCCCCACATGCTCCTTACCCATTGGGGAAATCCCGTTTCCCCAACTCCCCGCGGGAGGGCCTGAGAGGGCGCAGCCCTCCCAGAAATCTCTAAATGTGACCTTTGGGTGAACCCGGTTTCCTCCTCTACCCCAGCACCAGCTTACCCCGCCATTTGGCGTAGGTCGCATAATCCACAAACACCTCTCGCTCCAGGTAGGTCGCCGTCAGCGGGGCGCGCTCGCGGCAGGCGGGCAGGCGCTCGGTCACGGTCAGGGCGTAGGCGTCGGAACCGGCCCCGCTCCCGTAGGTGGTGACGAAGATCGTCTCGCCGGGCCGGGCCACGTCGAGGATGGCGCACAGCCCCACCAGGGCCGCGCCCGAGTAGGGGTTGCCGATACGCGGGCTGAGCAGGCCCGGGGCGATCTGGGCCTCGCTGAAGCCCAGACGCTTCGCCACCGTCTGCGGAAACTTGGTGTTGGGCTGGTGAAAGACGGCGTAGGTAAAATCGCCGGGCGAGCGCCCCAGTTCATCAAGCAGGCGCCGCGCCGCCGATATGATCTGGTGGAAGTAGGCCGGCTCCCCGGTGAAGCGGTTGCCGTGTACGGGGTAGGGCCGGTCGGCCCGGCGGTAGAAGTCGGGCGTATCGCTCACATACGAGACCGTTGCGTCAATCGTCGCCAGAGCTTCCTCCGCGGGACCAACCAGCAACGCCCCTGCCCCGGCGGAGGCGGTATACTCCAGGGCGTCGCCGGGGCGCCCCTGGGCGGTGTCGGCGCCGATGGCCAGGGCATAGTCGGCCATGCCGCTGCCTACCAGGGCCATGCTGGCGGTCAGGGCCTCGGAGCCGGCCTTGCAGGCGAACTCCCAGTCAGCCGCGCTGATCCAGTGCGACGCCCCCAGGGCCTCGGCCACCACCGTTCCCGACGGCTTCACGCTGTAGGGATGGCTCTCGCTCCCCACCCACACCGCGCTCAGACGCTCGGCGGGCAGGGCCGCGCGGGCCAGGGCATTGCGCCCGGCTTCGATCGCCATGGTGATCACGTCCTCATCGGGACCGGGCACGCTCTTTGCCTCCACCGGCACCCCGCCCTGCCCGTCCGTCCACATGCGGGCGATCTCCCGCGCGGCGATGCGGTAACGCGGCACATAGGCCCCATAGCCGACCAGACCCACGGGCCGGATGGGTTTCATCATAAGAAAAACTCCTTACATATAGAACAAAACGCCCCTGAAAAAGCGGTGACGCGCGACCGGTGGTTCAAACGGGCAACGTTGCGGTCAGCCTGTCACCGTTGTTTCCAGTGAGAGCAACCCTGTAAGGTTGCTCCCATTGGGATTCATACAACCAATCAGATCGAACAACCACGTTCCTGGGAGGGCTTCGCCCTTTCAGACCCTTCCCTTTGCGCCTCAATGTGAACTCGTCGCGCGCAGTTCAGCGACCAGTTCCTCGGCGCGGGCGGGCTTGATGTTGCGCTCTTCAACCATCCGCCGCGCCACCTCGTCCACCAGAGGGCCGTGGGCGCCGGCGGCCATGGCGATCTGGCGGGCGTGCAGCCCCATATGGCCTTGCTGGATGCCCTCGCAGGCCAGGGCGCGCATAGCGGCCAGGTTGCTGGCGAGACCGGCGCAGACGGCGATCTCGGCCAGTTGCCCGGCGCTGGTCACGCCAAGCAGCTTGAGGGCGGCCTGCGCGGCGGGATGCACCTTGGTCGCCCCACCGACGATGCCGACGGCCATGGGCATCTCCAGCGTACCGACCAGGTTGCCCTCGGCGTCCTTCTCCCAGACGCTCAGCGAGGTGTAGCGCCCGCTGCGGGCGGCGTAGGCATGGGCGCCGGCCTCGATGGCGCGCCAGTCGTTGCCGGTGGCGACGATCACCGGGTCAATCCCGTTCAGAATGCCCTTATTGTGGGTCGTGGCGCGGTACGGGTCCACAGCGGCGAAGGCGTAGGCCCAGAGGATGCCTTCGACCACCTCTTCGCCGCGCAGCCCGTCGCGTTCGAGGGCGCGGGGCGGTACCACGCAGCGGGCGCGCGCCAGGCGCCGATCGCTCAGGTTGGAGAGGATGCGCAGGTAGACCCGGCCACGGGTGATCTGCTCCAGGAGCGGCGCCACGGCTTCGCACATCGAGTTGATGGCATTGGCGCCCATCGCGTCCCGTGTATCAATAATCAGATGCACCACCAGCATCGGCCCCATGGGGCTGGCGGGGTGATAGGGAACCTCTACGTCCCGCGCGCCCCCGCCGAGGGCGACCAGCGAGCGGCTCTGCGCGTTGGCGATCGCCAGGATCTCATCTTTGCGGCGCAGAATATCGTGCCGGGCGCTCTGCGGAGCGGTCACGTTTACAATCTGCACCTGGCCGATCATGAGCGGGTCGGTGCTGCTGGCGCTGAACCCGCCGCCCTCACGCACCATCTTCGCGGCATAGCTGGCCCCGGCCACGATGGAGGGCTCTTCCACCACCATCGGAATCAGATAATCACGCCCGTTGATCTGGAAGTTCGTCGCAATCCCCAGAGGCAGGTTGAAGGTGCCAATAACATTTTCTATCATCTTGTCGGCGCGCTCAATTGAGAGGGCGCCCTGCCCCCCGTGCAACACGCGCAGATCTTCGTCGCATAGCCCATCAAACGACCTGACCATCTGGAGCCGCTCGAACGGGTTGAGTTGATAAAATCCCTGGAGGCGTGAGTTTTTGGTACCCATACGTCCGGTTGTCTCCTCGGTTCGTGACTGCAAGCACAATTCCGTTGCACTTCCAATTTTAGCACTGCTACGCTTCCAGAAGCCTCAAAAAGACTGTCAAAACCTATCATGGGACTTTCCAGGACTTCCAGAGGCGGCTGCGCCGGCCACTGACAGGGGGCTGAGGGGTGTCCCTGGGAGGGCTACGCCCTCCCAGACCCTCCCGAGGAAGGGGGCGGCACCGAGCATGATCAGGCGGGCAGAAAGGGGCGCCTGGGAGGGCTTTGCCCTCCCTGCCCCGCCCTTCCGAGGGGAGGCGGCTGCGCCGGCCACCGACAGGGGGCTGAGGGGTGTCCCTGGGAGGGCTACGCCCTCCCAGACCCTCCCGAGGAAGGGGGCGGCACCGAGCATGATCAGGCGGGCAGAAAGGGGC
>JAOACN010000341.1 GCA_026417815.1 Chloroflexaceae bacterium
AACCGAGATTCCCCACGCTCCTCCAACCAGCGGCGGGGTCGCGCGCCCGCCCATCAGGCGGGGTTGTGGGGAAACCGGGATTCCCCACGCTCCTCCAACCAGCGGCGGGGTCGCGCGCCCGCCCATCAGGCGGGGGAAACCGGTTTTCCCGGGTCAATCGTACCGGATGCGCGGGTCGAGAATCCCGTACAGCACGTCGGCAATCAAATTAAAGAGCACCACCAGCACCGCGAAGATAAACGTAATCGCCATCACCACCGGCGTATCGGAGTTCTGGATCGACTTGATCAGCAACTCGCCAATGCCGTTGATGCGAAAGATCTGTTCGGTCACAATTGCCCCGGTGAAGATGGTCGGCACGCCCAGGGCCAGCAGGGTGACCACGGGGATCATACTGTTGCGAAACACGTGCCGCAGCACCACCATTTGCTCGCTGAGCCCTTTGGCCCGGGCGGTGCGGGCGTAATCCGCGGGCAGGTTCTCCATCATCGCGGCGCGCACGAAGCGGGTGAGCGAGCCGGTCTGGAACAGGGCCAGCACTGTCACCGGCATGATCATCTGGCGCGCCTGGCGCACAAAGGTTTCCCAATCGGTGACGCGCAGGGTCGAATCGTAGATGAAGGGCAACCAGTTCAGGCGCACGGAGAAGATCAGGATCAACAGCAGGCCGGTGAAGAAGGTCGGCACGGAGAAGCCGATGAAGGCGAAGGTCGTGGCCAGGTTGTCGAAGAGCGAGTAGGGGCGCACCGCCGAGATGATGCCGATCGGGATGGCAATGAGGATCGAGAACAGGTAGGCCACCCCGACCACCTGCAGGGTCTGCGGCAGGCGCTGGGCGATCAGGTCCAGCACCGGCACGCGACTGGCGAAGGAGTAGCCCCAGTCGCCGCGCATCAGGGAGGCCAGCCATTTGAAATAGCGAATGTACCATGGATTGTTGAGGCCCAGGTTCTCGCGGATCTGGTCGCGCACCTCGGGCGGCACCGAGGGATCGGCGGCAAACTGCGCCAGGGGGTCGCCGGGGGCAAGGGCAAGAATGGCAAAGATCACCATGCTGATGCCCAGCAGGGTGGGGATGGCGAAAAGCAGACGGCGGAGAACGTAGCGACCCATAGATGTTCCTGGGAGGGCAGAGCCCTCCCGGACCCTCACCTGCTATTCGCTTATTACTTGTACCAGTTTGCCACGTCCCACAGCTCCGAGTCCCAACCGGAGGGGTTGTAGCCCTTAAGATCCTTGCTGGCGCCGGCAACCCGCGGGCGGGCCACCAGGGGGATCATGGCCACATCGCTGACGATCAGCGCGTCCATCTGGCGAGCGATGGTCACGCGCCGGTCGGGGTCAAGCTCGGTGCGAAGCTGGTCGCAGAGGGCATCGTACTCGGCGTTTTGCCAGCGCATATTGTTGGTGCCGCGCCACTCGTTCTCTTTCTGCGAGGCCGCGCTGGAAATCCACCCGCAGAGGTGGGAGGTCGGATCCGGTTCGGGGGCGCCGGTGGTGTACATCTGGATATCGGCGAAGAAGTGTCCGATATTGTCGGGGTTGCCCGGATCGCTGCCGAAGAACACGCTGCCATCCACGCTTTTCAGTTCCGTCTCCACGCCGATCTCGGCCCAGTTGGCCTTGATCAGCTCCTGGGTCTTCTGGCGCAGGGTGTTGACATTGGTCTGGAAGAGCAGGCTGAGACGCACGCCATCTTTGACCCGAATGCCGTCAGGGCCGCGCTTCCAGCCGGCCTCGTCGAGGAGGCGGTTGGCCTCGGCGATATCCTGGTTACAGTCCTTGAAAATATCGGCGACGCTTTCGGCGAAGGGCGGGTACCACAGGAGGGTGCAGGTCGGATAGCCCGCCGGGCCGTAGAGTTGCTCGGCGATGGCCTTGCGGTCAATCGCCAGGGCCAGGGCCCTGCGCACGTTGAGGTCGGTCAGGAAGGGATGCGGCTGGCTGAGCTGGCCGCGCTCCTCGCCGAGATTCGGGTCGGGGTTGGTGAAGTTAATCAACAGGCGTTCGACATTGGCCGTATTGTAGGTGACCAGATTGCCCTGGCCGCCCTGGCTGGCCAGTTGCTGGAGCACGGCGGCCTCCACCTGCAGGTTCCAGGCCCAGTCCACCTCGCCGGCCTGGAGCACGGCGCGGGCCGCCGAGGGGGCGTCACCGCCGCCCTTCAGTTCCACGCGCTTGAAGAAGGGCCGCTCAGGGTCGCGGTACAG
>JAOACN010000390.1 GCA_026417815.1 Chloroflexaceae bacterium
GCGGATGTGCGAGCCATCGGGCCGGCCATACTCTTTGGCCGTGCGGGTGATCACCGCGCGCACCACCTCGCCCTTCTTCACCGCGCCGCCCGGCGTGGCCTGCTTCACCGTCGCGACGATAATGTCGCCGACCCGGCCATACTTCACCACCGAGCCACCCAGCACCCGGATGCACATGATCTCTTTGGCGCCCGTATTATCGGCGACCTTCAGACGGGTCTGCACCTGGATCATTGCCGTTACTCCTCGCCGCGCTGCAGGATCTCCACCACCCGCCAGCGCTTGGTGCGGCTCAGGGGACGGGTCTCCTCGATGCGCACGATATCGCCCACCTTGCAGGCATTCTCCTCATCGTGGGCGTGAAACTTGCTGGTCTTCCGAATGATCTTGCGGTAGAGCGGATGGGGTTTCAGATAGTCCACCGCCACCACCACGGTCTTATTCATCTTGTCGCTCACCACGCGCCCGACCTTCTGGGTGCGGCGCACGGTGGAGGACCGTTCAACCTCACTCATAGTTCATCTCCCGCTCCAACTCCCGCTCGCGCAGGATGGTTTTGATCCGCGCGATCTCCTTCTTCACCTGGCGGGGGCGCGACGTATTGGTGAGGCTCCCGGTGACCTTCTGGAAGCGCAGGTTAAACAGCTCTTCGTAGTGCAGTTTAAGCTGCTCCCGAAGTTTCGCGTCGTCCAGGTTGCGCAACTCACTCGCTTTCGCCACTGCTCACCTCCGGCTCCACATCATCGCGCGTGATGATTTTGCACTTGATGGGCAGTTTTTGAGCGGCGCGGCGCAGGGCTTCCATGGCAATCTCCTCGCGCACGCCGGCCAGTTCGAACATCACGCGCCCGGGTTTCACCACGGCCACCCAGTGGTCTACACTGCCTTTACCACCGCCCATACGTGTTTCAGCAGGCTTCTGGGTCACGGGTTTGTCTGGAAAAATTCTGATCCAAACTTTACCCCCTCTTTTCACGTAACCGGTGATCGTGCGACGGGCCGACTCGATTTGCCGGCTGGTGATCCACACGGGTTCGAGGGCCATCAGGCCGTACTCCCCAAAGACCACGCTGTTGCCGCGATAGGAGAGGCCCTCGCTTCGCCCTTTCTGTTGCTTACGGTACTTGGTGCGTTTAGGCAGAAGCATTGTCACCCCTCCTCGATCGGCGCTCGCCGCGTTCGCCGCGTTCACCGCGCTCGCCGCGTTCCGGGCGCTCGGGGGGCGCGGCGCTCACCTGCTGCTCCACCTGGGCCTTCCCGAGCTGATCCGGGAACACCTCGCCCTTGTAGATCCAGACCTTCACGCCGATGCGGCCATAGGTGGTATGGGCATGCACGGTCGCGTAGTCAATATCGGCGCGGAGGGTATGGCGAGGCACGCGGCCCTCGCTCTCATTCTGCACGCGGGCCATCTCGGCGCCGCCCAGGCGCCCCGAGCAACGGATGCGCACACCCTGGGCGCCAAGGCGCATGGCGCGCTGCACCGCCTGCTTCATCGCGCGCTTGTAGCTGACACGCTTGTTGATCTGCTCGGCAATGCTCTCGGCAACCAGTTGCGCATCCAGTTCCGGTTGATGGATCTCCTGAATGTTCAGTTTGATCTTTTTCCCGGTGCGTTTTTCCAGCGTGCTCTTCAGTTGATCAACATTGGTGCCACGCTTGCCGATCACGATCCCCGGCTTGGCGGTGTAAACGGTTATTTCGATCTTGTTCGCTGAGCGCTCAATCTCGATGCGCGAGACGCCAGCGTTGGCCAACTCCTTGGCGATCAGCTTGCGCAGCTCCAGATCCTCGTGGAGTTGTTGGGTATACATCTCCCGCTCAGCGAACCATGTCGACTGCCAGGTCTTAATGTAGCCGAGGCGGAAGCCAATCGGATGAACTTTGCGTCCCAAGAGCGTCTCCTCCTGGCAGCTAATAATCCGCTTCGTCGTCAACGATCACCGTAATATGGGTCGTTGGCTTGCGGATCTGATTTGCCATACCGCGCGCTCGCGGCATAAACCGTTTGAGGACGGGCCCCTGGTCGGCGTAGATGTATTTGATGACCAGGGAGCTCCGGTCCATTTCGAAATTGTGTTCCGCGTTTGCCGCGGCCGACTTGATCGTGCGGGCCACCTCGCGGGCCGCCTTCTGCGGCATATACTCCAGGGTTGCCAGCGCCTTTTCCACCGGCATCCCTCGCACCACATCCATGACCAGGCGAACCTTCAATGGCGAGATGCGCACGTAGCGAGTAACTGCTTTGACTTCCATGGTTGTACTCGTTGGCGCCCTATGCTATGCGACGCGCGACAAACCTGAACATTGTACCACACGCGGGGTCACTTCATTTTGCCGCGCTTATCGGCCTTTTTGCCGCCGTGGCCGCGGAAGAGCCGCGTTGGAGCAAACTCGCCGAGTTTGTGACCGACCATGTTCTCCGTAATGTAGACCGGAACGTGGCGCCGGCCATCGTGTACCGCAATGGTATGGCCGATCATCTGCGGAAAGATGGTCGAATCGCGCGACCAGGTCCGCAGCACGCGCTTCTCGTTGGTGCGGTTCATGGTCTCGATCCGCTCGAGTAGCTTGATATCCACGTACGGTCCCTTCTTCGACGAACGGGACATATTGATGAAGCCTCCTTAATGCGTAGACATCGTTTGCACCTGCGTCCGGGTTCGTAGGAGCGCGGGGAGGATGGGCTTCCCCGCACCCCCCGTTGCGCCCGCAGCAGCGGACCGGTCCTGACCTCGCCGGGTCGCGCGCCCGCCGCGGCGGAACAAGACGGGTCGCGGAGGGCTGCACCCCCCACACCTCCCCCGACGGAAAAGGCCGCGTAGCGAAACCAGGTAGCCTATCCGGGCCCCTGCCTGGGGAGGGTCCAGGCGGGCTTTGCCCTTCCGGGCGCCCTCGTTCCACGCCCGGTCAGCGGTGGGGAAACCCGGTTTCCCCACGCCCCCTCTGCCGGAAGGGAGGGCGAGAGGGCCAGGCCCTCGCAGACTCGCTGCTCCGGCGGGAGGCGGAGGGGCTTCGCCCCTCCGAGCATTCCCGGTCCTAGGGCTTGCGCCGGCGGACAATAAAGCGATCGGAACGCTTGTTGTTCCGGGTCTTCACTCCGCGGGCTGGCTTGCCCCACTTGGTCTTCGGCGTGCTCATACCGACCGGCGCGCGGCCCTCGCCACCACCGTGGGGATGGTCACGGGGGTTCATCGCCGAGCCGCGAACGCGCGGGCGGCGACCGAGCCAGCGGGCGCGGCCGGCTTTGCCGATGCGGATGTTCTGATGATCCACGTTGCCGACCTGGCCGATGGTTGCCATGCAGCGGATATGGATCATACGGATCTCGCCGGAAGGCATGCGCAGGGTGGCGTAATCGCCCTCCTTGGCCATAACCTGGGCGGCGGTGCCGGCGCTGCGCACCAGCACCCCGCCGCGGCCGATCTCGAGCTCCACATTGTGCACCTGCGTGCCGAGCGGAATGGCACTCAGGGGCAGGGCGTTGCCCACGCGAATATCGGCATTGGGGCCGCTCATCAAGACATCGCCGACGTTAATGCCCACCGGCGCGATGATGTAGCGCTTCTCGCCGTCGGCGTAGGCCAGGAGGGCGATCCGCGCCGAGCGGTTGGGATCGTACTCAATCGCCTGCACGCGGGCCGGAATGCCGTGCTTGTTGCGCTTAAAGTCAATGATGCGATAAAAACGCTTATGCCCGCCGCCACGGTGCCGGGTCGTGATCCGACCCTGGTTGTTCCGCCCGGCGCGCTTGCGCAGCGGCTCAATCAGCCCGGGTTCGGGGCGTTTTCCTCTGGTCAATTCCTCGAAGGTCGAGACCGACATATTGCGCCGGCCCGCCGAGGTTGGCTTGTATTTTCGCACACCCATCGTTCTTCTCCCTGGCGGGTGGGGGCGCCGATCCCTTCCGACGCCCGCTGAGTCGCGCCATTGCGATGGTTATCACGCTGCCAGCGCGGCAGCGAGACGACCCTGGCGCCTGATTGGTCTGTAATGACATGGCCTGGCTGCGCGACCGTCCGGGTTACCGTTCCGCAGAAGCGCGGCGGGTTGCGCCCTCCGTGATCCGTTTCTTCCGCCCGCGGCGGCAGACGTGTCCTGGTTTCGCCAGGGCGCGCGCCCTGCGGAACGGGAGTTGCGGGGGGGCGTAGCCCTGTCTCTTATACACATCTGACGC
>JAOACN010000418.1 GCA_026417815.1 Chloroflexaceae bacterium
ACAGCTTCTCCTGGGAGCGAGGGCATCTTGCCCTCGAATCCTGACGAGGGTGGGGCGCCCTCGCTCCCAGGTCTGCGGGGTTACCCCAACGCTGAACACGTACTTCGCCCATCTGGTTTGACATGCCTCCTGCCTGAGGTATAATGAAGCCGTATTAACAGGGTTCAATCCGCGTCCCCCCCACGCGCTGCGCGGCGAGACGCAAGGAGATGGGCGTATGTTTGGCCTTGGCTGGGGCGAGTTGCTGATCATTCTGGTGATTGTGATTGCCATATTTGGCGCCGGGCGTCTGGCCGGTATCGGCGGCGCGCTGGGCAGCAGCATCCGTGAGTTCAAGAAGGCGGTTAAGGAGGACGAGGCGCCCGCGGTCAAGGCCGAGCCCAAGGCCGAAGACGGAACCAAGGCGTAGGCGGCGCGCCGGGGTGCGAGCCTGGCGGCCCGCGGGCCGCCAGGGCCGAGGCATCGGCGCAGCCAGTGCTTCGGCCGGACACATCGCCGTGTGCTCAAATCTACCGTGAAGCTCAGGGGCGGAAGGTGTTCCGCCCCTTTTGCGTAGCCGCTTTCCGCTGCGGCGCGGGCTGGCCGCGCCGTACCGGAATGGGAAGCGTGCGGGGGTCACAGGCCCCAGGACTGATGCAATGTCCGCCTCCAACGGGGGTAGGGGCGGCTGCGCCGCCCGATACGGTCAGGTTTGGGGCTCGCCCAAAAGACGTTGCATGCGCCCTGCGCAGCCTCCGCGCCCTCTGCCGAGACGAGGCGCCCGTATTTAATAGCACACATGGTATATGGCTGAAGATTACTACGACCGCGCGACGATTGTGGTGCGCTCGGGGTCGGGAGGCAACGGCGCCGCCACCTTCCGTCGCGAGAAGTATGTGCCCCGCGGCGGCCCTAACGGCGGCGATGGCGGACGTGGCGGTCACGTCTACCTGGTGGCCGATCCGAACCTCAACACGCTGCTCCACTTTCGCTACGAGCGTAAGTTTGTCGCTGAAGACGGCGGTCACGGACAAAAGAACAACATGCATGGGCGCCAGGGCAGGGATCTGGTGATCCGGGTGCCCCCCGGCACGGTTGTGCGCACCACAATTGACGGGGTTACCTATGAAGTTGACCTGGCGCGCCCCGGGCAGCGTCTGCTCGCTGCCCGGGGCGGCAAGGGCGGGCTGGGCAATGTGCACTTCGCCACACCGACGCGCCAGGCCCCGCGCATTGCCGAGCTGGGCGAGCCTGGCCAGGAGTTGGAGCTCCAGCTCGAATTGAAGCTGCTCGCCGATGTGGGCCTGGTGGGCTTTCCCAACGCCGGCAAGTCAACCCTGCTCTCGGCGATCAGCGCCGCGCGCCCGAAGATCGCCGACTACCCCTTCACCACCCTGCAGCCCAACCTGGGCATCGTCGAGGTCAGCGTCCGCGATCGCTTCGTCGTCGCCGACATCCCCGGGCTGATTGAGGGCGCCCATGCCGGCGTCGGGCTGGGCCACGACTTCCTGCGCCACATCGAGCGCACCCGCGTGCTCATCCACATCATTGACGCGGCCGGTGTTGATTTCCGCGATCCGGTGGCCGACTACCACGCCATCAATGCCGAACTCCGTCTGTACCAGCCGGCGCTGGCAGAGCGCCCCCAGATCGTGGCCCTGAACAAGATGGACCTGCCCGCGGCCCGCGAGAACCTGCCGCGCCTGCGGGCCGAATTGCCCGTCGCCCCCGAGAACCTGTTCCCCATCGCCGCCGCTACCGGCGAGGGGGTTGACGCGCTCCTCCGCCGGGTTGCCGACGTCCTCCGCACCCTGCCCGTTCCGGCCCGCGATCCGGTTGACCCCAAAGAGCCGCCGCTGACCTGGCCCCTCCCACCCGTGGACGAGAATGCCTTTACCATCTCCCGCGAGGGCAAGGGCTGGCGCGTGCGCGGGGTACGGATCGAGCGCCTGATCAGAATGACTAACTTTGCCCAGCCCGAAGCCCTCGACCGGGTGCAGCGCGTGCTCGCGGCCAGCGGCATTAGCCAGGCCCTGATCGAGGCCGGCCTCCAGGAGCTGTCTCTTATACACATCTCCGAGCCC
>JAOACN010000539.1 GCA_026417815.1 Chloroflexaceae bacterium
GGCGCCGGGCTCTCCGGCGTACTCTACGTGCTCGACGAACCAAGCATCGGGCTGCACCCCCGCGACCACGACCGCCTGCTGCAGACGCTGCTGCGCCTGCGCGATCTGGGCAACAGCGTGCTGGTGGTGGAGCACGATGAAGCGACGATCCGCGCCGCTGACTGGGTGGTGGACATCGGCCCTGGAGCAGGCGAAGCCGGGGGCGAGGTGATCGCCAGCGGCCCCCTGGCGGAGATTATCGCCGAACCGCGCTCGCTGACCGGCCAGTACCTCAGCGGCAAGCGGCGCATCCCCGTGCCACAGCAGCGCCGCAGCGGCAACGGCAAGCGCCTGGAGATCCGCGGCGCCCGTGAGCATAACCTCCAGGGCATCAACGTGAGCATTCCCCTGGGAACCTTCGTGGTCGTCACCGGGGTGAGCGGAAGCGGGAAGAGCAGCCTGATTATGGATACGCTCTACCCGAAGGCGGCCCAGGTCCTGCATGGCGCTCGCGGACGCGCCGGCGCCCACGACGCCATCCACGGCCTCGAACATCTTGACAAGGTTATCAGCATTGACCAGAGCCCGATCGGGCGCACCCCCCGCTCCAATCCCGCCACCTACACCAAGGTGTTTGACCCCATCCGGGCGCTCTTCGCCTCCACCCCCGAGGCGCGCGCGCGGGGTTACGACGCCTCGCGCTTCAGTTTCAACGTCAAGGGCGGGCGCTGCGACGCCTGCGACGGCGAGGGGTTGATCCAGGTGGCCATGCAGTTCCTCCCCGACCTGTTCGTGCCGTGCGAGGTCTGCGGAGGCACTCGCTACAACCGTGAAACGCTCGACATCCGCTACCGCGGCAGGACGATCGCCGAGGTGCTGGATATGACAGTGGAAGAGGCGGCGGCCTTTTTCGCGCGGGTGCCGGCGATCAACGAGCGGCTACAGGCCCTGCGCGACGTGGGGTTGGGTTACGTGCGGCTCGGCCAGGCGGCCACGACCCTTTCCGGCGGCGAGGCCCAGCGCATCAAACTGGCGAGCGAGCTGGCGCGGCGCTCCACCGGGCGCACCCTCTACATTCTTGATGAGCCGACCACGGGTCTCCACTTCGCCGACATTGAACAACTGCTCACGGTGTTGCAGCGACTGGTGGACAGCGGCAATACCGTGGTGGTGATCGAACATAACCTCGATATGATCAAAAGCGCCGACTGGGTCATTGACCTTGGTCCCGATGGCGGCAGCGGCGGCGGCCGGCTCGTGGGCTGCGGCACCCCCGAGCACCTCGCCGCCCTGCCTGGTTCTTACACTGGCGCCTATCTGCGCGCGTACCTTGCGGCCTCGTTCCAGGGGTAGCGGCCGGTGGGTGTGGGAGGGCCATGCCCCTGCCCCACCAACCCCGCAACCAGGGCTCGTGCAAAGGGGCAAGCTCCCAACCCCGATGTTTTTGGGTGGTTTTGACAGTGTAGCCGCCAAAACCACCGAAAAATAACCCCCGGGGCGGCTACGCCGCCCCGGATCCCGGCGTAAGAAACGGACGTTACGCAAGCCCTGCCTCACAACCAGTCGCCTTGACACTCCCTCCCGTCCCCCGTACCATGCATCGAGAAGCCCCCGTTGTTCCACGCTTCACGGTTGCCAGAACCGTGCTGTTCAGGCCACGCATCTCTTTCCCAGACGGTACCATCGCGCAGGGTGATGCTCGGCCCGCGCCCGCGCGGGCGCATTGGGGGCGTGGTTCAAACCGTCGTGACCCTGTCACAACTGCCGTTGATCGCCAGCGAACGAGATGAGGGTACGATGCAAATCGAGTTTGTGATGCTGATCGCGGCGGGACTGGTGTTGCTCAGTGTTGTGGCGACGCGCACGTCCAGCCGCCTGGGCGTGCCGGCCCTGCTGCTGTTTCTGGGCATCGGCATGCTCGCCGGCTCCGATGGCCCGGGGCGGATCGCCTTCAACGATTTTGGACTGACGCAGACCGTCGGCGTGATCGCGCTGGCCTATATCCTGTTCTCCGGCGGTCTGGATACCGACTGGACGTCCATTCGTCCGGTGCTGGCCCAGGGGCTGGTGCTGGCCAATGTTGGTGTTCTCCTCAGCGCGATGCTCCTGTGCGGCTTTGCCGTGCTGGCGCTCAACCTCGACTGGCGCACCGGCCTGCTACTGGGAGCGATCGTCTCGTCTACCGACGCGGCGGCGGTCTTCTCGGTGCTGCGCGAGCGAGGGGTGAACCTGAAGCATAACCTCGAACCGCTGATTGAGCTGGAGTCAGGCTCGAATGACCCGATCGCGGTCTTTCTGACCATCGGCCTGGTGGATCTGATCACCACTCCGGGGGCCACGTTGCTGAACCTGGTTCCCAGTTTCATTCTCCAGATGGCCCTCGGCGCGGTGGGTGGCGTCCTGTCTGGCTGGTTGACCGTGTTCACGGTCAACCGCATCCGTCTGCAACAGGAGGGGCTGTACGTGGTGCTCACCCTCGCCGCGACGATGCTGACCTACGCGGCCACCGCCCTGGTGGGCGGCAATGGCTTCCTGGCAGTGTACCTGGCAGGGATCGTGGTGGGGAACCGCAACATCGTGCACAAGCGCAGCATTCTGCGCTTTCACGATGGTATCGCCTGGCTGATGCAGATCGCCATGTTCCTGACGCTGGGCCTGCTGGTGTTCCCCTCGCAACTGCTGACGGTAGCGCCGGTGGGGCTGCTGGTGGCCCTGTTCCTGGTCATGGTCGCCAGGCCGCTCAGCGTCATCGGGTCGCTGATCTGGTTCCGGCGCTCGTTGCGCGAGCTGTTCATGGTATCGTGGGCCGGCCTGCGCGGGGCGGTGCCGATCATTCTGGCGACGTTTCCCCTGACCGGGGGCGTACCCGGCGCCACGACGATCTTCAATATCGTCTTCTTCGTAGTGCTGGTATCGGTGCTGCTGCAGGGGATGTCCATTAACTGGGTCGCCCGCTGGCTGGGGCTGAACGCCGACGAACCACGGGGCGCCGATCGCCACACGTTTGTGCCGGATGTGCGTCTCAACAGCCGCCTGTTCGAGGTCATCGTCCCCCAGGAGTCCTCGCTGGTGGGCAGCAGCCTGCTGGAACTGGGGCTGCCGCGGGGGGTGCTGGTGGTGCAGATCCAGCGCGATGGCGCCGCGATCATCCCCAACGGCAGCACCGTGCTCCGTGCCGGCGATCATCTGCTGGTGCTGGCCACCCCGGACACCCAATCGGCCCTCGAGCAGTTGTGCGACGAGTGCAGCGTGCAACTACTCAGCCCGGTGACCCTGGTGCGCCCGGTGGAGTTTCTTTCCAGTCAGACGCACCGGGGGTGATGCCATTTTGGAACTGTAGCAGTCCTACGCCATCTCTTAACAGCGGCCGGGCGTAAGGACGCAGCGCGCTGCGTCCTTACGGGTACGTCTGATACTCCTTGTATGGTAGATGCGGCGGGGCTTCCCCCCTGCGCCATCCCCGCCGCGACGGAGTCTCGCTGGTGTCAGCTTGAGAGGGCCACGCCCTCCAAACTTAACCGGATCGCGTTCATTGTGAGACGGTCTCTGCCATGTTGTCCGACCGACTACCCGGCTCCGCCACGAGCATCGTCGTCTATGACCGGAAGCTGGTTGAAACGATCATCCGCGACTGGAGCACGCAGCAACTGGCCCAGGAGTTGCGCGCCGGACGGTTCGGCTCCCGGCTCACCCCACGCCAGAGGGCCGAGCTTGAGGCGCTGCTAACGGCCTGGCAGCAGCGGGCGCTGGGGCCGATGCCGCTGCGTGACGCGCTGCTGGTTGATGAGGAGCGCGGGCGGCGCGTCTTCGGGCTGATCTGCGCCGCGCTCGCGGTGCGGCGCGCCAGCGTGCCACCCGAGCTGCGGGCCGCGCTTCCGGCGGGCCCGCTCGACCTGGAGGCCTTACCCGAACCGATCGTCGCGGACCCGGCCCTCAGCGCCCTGGCCGAAACCGCGGCGCGCGATGGGCTGCGGCTGGCGGTGCAGCAAGCGCCCGATGAGTTTCCCTACCCCGACAACCTGGAGGCGCTGACGCCCCCACCTCCCCGTCCGGCGCGGGCCGCGGACGAATTCGAGCAACCCACGGGCTGGCGGCGCAACGGAGCCATCCTGCTGGCGGCCAGCGGGGTGTTGCTCCTCTTACTACCGCTCCTCGGGGGCCAGATTCCCGAGCATCCCGCCGGCCTGCCCCTGGCCCTGATCACCCTGGCGCTCCTGATAGGCATCCGCGCCGGGTGGGCCGGCTATGCCGGCTCGCTCTGCGTCTGGCTGGTGGCCAACCTGCCCGGCTTCCGCCACGGCACGACCTTGCAGGCCCTCTGGCCCGCGCTGCCGCTGCTGGCCGTCGGGCTCACGCTGCTGAGCGCCGACCGGCGCGTGCGGGCCATGTGGCGCTGGATCAGGCGCCGCCTGCTCCGGCGGCGCCCTGAACGGGGGGAGTAGGCCGTTCTTATGCGTTGCGCGTGAAGAGACCTTTCCGCACGGTGAGCATACTCTTTCGCGCAGGACCACGGTTTGCAGCTATACTGAAACGAAAATGGGGAAATTGGGTTTCCCTCTCCTGGTAACCCGTGGCCGGGTGAAGGGGTAGAAGGAAATCCAGTTTCCCTGTGTCTGCCGAAAGGGAGGGTGCGAGAGCGCAGCCGACAACCTGTTCTGGTGGCATGCGCGCAGCGCACGGCTGATGACCGTCGTGCAATGTCCGTTCGGAACATCCTTGCAGCGCGGAGGGAGGTAGCACAATGACGTGCCGAGAACGACTTGAGGCCTACCTGCAGGCCCAGGGGGTGCAGTACCGGGTCTACGAGCACCCGGCCGCCTACACGGCCCAGGCGGTAGCAGAGCGGGAGCACATCCCCAATAAGCTCATGGCCAAGGTGGTGATTGTGGTCGCCGACGGAGAACTGACAATGCTGGCGCTACCCACGTCCCGCCGGGTTGACCTGGCCAGGGTCAGGGAGTTGCTCGACGCCCGCGAGGTGCGCCTGGCGACCGAGACGGAGATGGCCATGGCGTTCCCCGACTGTGAAGTTGGCGCTACTCCGCCCTTCAACGCCGGGTACAATATGCCGCTCCTGGTTGACCGTTCGCTAGCCGAAGAACCGGTGATCTTCTTCCAGGCCGGCAGTCACAGCGTGGCCATGAGCATGGCCTTCGCCGACTACGCGCGGCTGGTGCAACCGCGGCTGGCGGAGTTTACCGCCGAGCCGCGGCGGCTGACGGTTGGCCACGAAGATGTGCACGAACTGGGCGGCTGGTAGGCGCCGGTTCGGATAACCTGGGTATCCGCATGACCGTTCTGGGAGGGCATGGCCCTCCCAGACTCTTCCAGGGTGGAGGGGCGCGGGGAGGCTGTGCCACCCCGCGCCCGCCGTTCCGCCGGCGCGCGGAAGGCGCAGCCCTCCGCGCCTCCTCCAAACGGCAGCGCAACGGACCGCGCAGCGAAACCATTCCAGGGAGGGTGCCATGGAACTGCACGTCGTACCTATACGCAAGCCCGACGACCTGAACGTCATCCTTGGGCAGACGCACTTCATCAAATCGGTTGAGGATCTGCACGAGGCGCTGGTCAACGCCGTGCCCGGAATCCGCTTTGGCCTGGCCTTCTGCGAGGCCTCGGGGGCGCGGCTGGTGCGCTGGAGCGGCACCGATGAGGCCCTGATTGACCTGGCGCGGACCAACGCCCTGGCGCTGGGGGCCGGCCACAGTTTCATTATCGTCCTTGGCGCGGGGTTCTACCCGGTGAACGTGTTGAACGCGATCAAACTGGTGCCGGAGGTGTGCCGGATCTTCTGCGCCACCGCCAATCCGGTTGAGGTGGTGATTGCCGAAACGGCGGCGGGCCGGGGCATTCTGGGGGTGATTGACGGCGCCCCGCCGCTGGGGATCGAAGATGAGACGGGGATCGCCTGGCGCAAGGGCCTGCTACGGACCATCGGCTACAAACTGTAGCTGTAGAATCCACGAGGCCGAGCGATCGTTTTGATCCACTCGGCCCCGGTATTGAACGGGAAACGTTCCGTTTTCCTCTTTGCAGAGGCCTCGTACTTGTTTACCCGTCCAATCCAATCTTTTAGTACCTGCTATGGTAGCACATCGCCTGATAACTACAACAGGTGGTGGCGCAACCTCAGGTAGCGGTTTGACAACCAGGAGCACAACGACACTCTTCAGCAAAGTCGCAGGTCCCGCAACGGTTTCTCATACTCGAGGGGCGAAGCTGTGCTTCGCCCCTCGAGTACGGACTTCTGGGAGGAGCCACCCCCCTTTTTTGTTACTTGCCGCCGCAGCCCATCAGAGCCTTCTGCTCGGTGGCATCGGTTGCGGTGGTCTGCCGCTCGGCGGCCAGCTTCAACGCGGTCGCCTCGGCACTGTCACGGGCCATGCCCACCAGGCTCACCAGGCTGCCCTCGGAGACCAGGACGGGCGCCGAGGCCGGCTGGGCCGGCTGCAACTGTGGCGCCGCAACACCGTTTGGCAGCACCATCACACCGGCCGGCGCCGGCTGGGCCAGCGTGCCGCCCGCCGGAGCAGGGCTGAACGCCAGCGCGGCAAAGATCGCGAACGCCACGATGGCGACCGCGCCACTCACCACCAGACCCTTCCAGAGCATACACAACCTCCTTGTACGGATACTGATAGCCGGGGCCACACCTGGCGCTGGCGCCAGTCGTAGCCAGGGAGCGAGTTGGTTTGCCAATGGGGTACACAGGCATTGTACTACCTTTGCAAACCTTTAGCAAGGAAAAATATCCCGACTCCAGAGTTTGAGCCAGATCTGCCTCCAGGGCAGGGTGTGGGGCGGCATAGCCGCGCCAGGGGGGGGAACCTCGCAGGTGTAGGGTTTTTCGAGCGAGAACGGGTTTTTGGCATTCCAATGCGCTTTCGGTCCTCACCCCCCCTGCCCTCTCTCCACCGTAGGGGGAGAGAGGGAGTTGGGCGTCCTGATGCCCCAGATGGCGAATGCGACGCGAGGATGTGCCGGAAAACCCTACACCTGAGAAGGGGGGGAACGGGGTCTGTCCCATTTGCACAGGCCCTGTTTCACCTCCAGAGCTTGAACAACGCTGGTATGATAGGAGCAGGTTTTCCGTCCGGTCTGGATCCGCCGCGTTTCTGCGCCTTGCCAGGGAGAGTAGCTGTGGGATCTCGATTTGCCCTGTGGTCATCGCTGCGGTCGGCGCGCCTGGTTATACGCCCCCTGGCCCTGCTGGCTGCGGCCATCCTGCTTGGCGCGTGCACCGGCTTGTTGCCCGGCGAGCAGCCCAGCCCCGTCGTGGTGATCGTCACCGCCACCCCCGCCTCTGGCCAGCCAGCGCCCCTGGCCCCGTCTCCTACCCCGCTGGCCGCGCCCCCCGAAGCCCCGACCGCCACCCCGGCCGTCGCCGCCAGCGATACGACCGCCACTCCCGCCCCCGAGGCGCGTTCGGGGTTGCTGCAACGGGTGCGCGAGCGCGGGCGGCTGATCTGCGGCGCCAATGCCGACCTCCCCGGCTTCGGGTTCTACGACCGGGTGCGCGATGAGTGGAGCGGCTTCGATGTCGATTTTTGCCGGGCCATTGCCGCGGCGATCTTCGACGATCCCGAGGCCGTGGAGTTTATCGCGCTAACCACCTCGGGCCCCAATGAACGCTTTGCCGCCGTGCGTAACGGAACGGTGGACGTGCTTATTCGCAATACCACCTGGACCCTGAGTCGCGACATCGCCGGACTGGCCTTCGGGCCAACCACCTTTCACGACGGGCAGACCTTCATGGTCCGCGCCAGCGCGCGTATTACCACTTCGGCCGACCTGGCCGGCAAGCGTATCTGCGTCGCGCGGGGCACGACCAGCGAGCAGAACCTGACCGATGACTTCGCCGCCCGGGGGATCGCCTTCGAAGCCGTGCTCTTCGACGATGAGGGCCAGCTCTACCCGGCCTACGATCGCGGTGAATGCGATGCGGTGACCAGTGACAGTTCGCAACTGGTCTCCAAGCGCCAGACCCTCGACATCCCGGCGGACCACGTCATCCTGGGCGAGCGGATCTCGCGGGAACCGCTGGGGCCGGTGTTTATCGAGAACGATGAGCAGTGGCGCGACGTGGTAAGCTGGGTGGTGTTCGCGACGATCTACGCCGAGGAGCTGCGGGTCAACCAGGAGAATGTCGAGCAACAGCGCGCCCAGAGCAATGATCCGCGGGTCAGGCGCCTGCTCGGGCTGGAGGGCGAGTTTGGTCAGGGTCTCGGTCTGAGCAACGATTTCGCCTACACCGTTATCCGCAAGGTCGGCAACTACGGCGACATCTACGACCGCAACCTGGGGCCGCGCACGCCCTTCGCCCTCGACCGTGGCCCCAACAAGGTGTGGAACCTGGGCCAGGGTGGTGTGCTGGACTCACCGCCGTTTCGTTAGTCTCACCCCGGCCATGCAGCAACCACTGATCTGCCCCGCCTGTCACGCCAGCAATCTGCCCCGCGCGCGCTTTTGCCAGCACTGCGGGTACGATCTGATTCTGAACAACGACGGGCCGCGGTTCTTCCTGACCAGAACGATTAAGGAGGGCGGGCAGGGCGCGGTGTTCGAGGGTCGTGACGAGGCCGGTCAGGTGGTAGCGGTCAAGGAGATGCTCGACCGTTTTACTGACCCGCAGGAGCGGGCCGAGGCGGTGCAACGCTTTGAGGCCGAGGCGGAGATGCTCAGCCGCCTCACCCACCCGCGCATCCCGCGTATCTTTGCCTCGTTCAACGACGGCGGGCGGCACTACCTGGTGATGGAGTTCATCCGCGGCCAGGATCTGGAGGATCTGGTCAGTCGCGAGGGCCCCCAGCCCGAGGCCCGGGTGCTGGAATGGGCCGATCAGCTCTGCGACGTGCTGGAGTACCTGCACGCCGGGGGCCTGGTCTACCGCGATATGAAGCCCTCGAACGTGATGCTCGAGCAGCCCGCGGGGACGCTGAAGGTGATTGACTTCGGGATCGCCCGGGTCTTTCAGCCCCAGCAACGGGTGACGCAGATCGGCACGCCGGGCTACGCGCCGCCCGAGCAGTACCAGGGCCTGGCCACACCGCGTTCGGACATCTACGCACTGGGGGCGACCCTGCACCTGTCTCTTATACACATCT
>JAOACN010000618.1 GCA_026417815.1 Chloroflexaceae bacterium
GCCGGGCTGCACAATGGGCACTTCCTGGCGCAGCAGCACATTGAGCACATCGCGCTCCGGCGCCACTATGCGACGGAACAGCAGCAGATCCTTCTTCAGGCCGAAGATCTCCTGGATGGCATCCTGGCGCTTACGGCTGAAGATCAGATCCTCCACGTCCTCGACCCATTCGGCGACCTGATCCATCAGTGTGAAATAATCATCAACAATCGTATCGAGCAGACCGTAGAGAACGCCGCTGACGGTGTTACCCAGCGGCATCGTCGGCAACCGCCAGCGGGCCATGGTCTCGGCCACCTGGGGGATCGGCTGGCGCCGGATGGTCACGATGAAGTTCTTGCCGACGAAGATGCTCAGTTGCCGCAAGTCTATCTGCGGCTCACGCGCGACGTCATCACCACCATTTGCGCGGGCGGTTCCGGCCGATCCGCCATTCGCTCCGTTGTACGATGCCGTGTAGAAGATCAGCAGGTAGTAGTCGGTGTGGCGCTCAACCTTGGGGCGCTCGTGGTCGCGCACCGCGTCTTCAATCGCCAGGGGGTGAAAGTTGAACTCGCGCTGCAGGAGGGCGACCTCCGCCTCGCCAGGCGACTCGAGATCCAACCAGACCACGGTTTCCGGCGTTTCGAGGTGCTGGCTGATGGCATCAAGGTCAGTGACGGCGCAGAAATCGCCCGCCTGGCAGACATGCAATTGGTTCATAGTCTGATGTAACACCCCTCAGGCTTCCCAGACGATCAGGGTCGCGTCTTCCACCAGGTCGCCGCCTCCCAGGTAGCCCGGCAGAATGCCCCGCACCTGAAAGCCGTTGCGCAACTGGGTCGTTAAGGTGGGATCAACGAGCCGCCCGGCGACCACTTCGGCGACATACGCCTCGACGCTCATGCGCCCGGCGTAGTGGTGGTAGCCGGGCAGCGCGCCGCCCGCGACCATGCCCCGCAGCCCCAGGCGGCGTATCAGCGCCTTGCGCGCGTCGTAGAGCATCGAGGAGATGCGTCGGCCCCGGTAGTCGGGATGCACGCTCATGTCGGCGCCATAGAGCCACTCGCCCGCCGGATCGTGGGTGGTGAAGAAATTGGCGCCGGTGATCTCGCGATAGGTATGGGGCGCGAAGGCTTGAGCGGCGCTGACGCGCAGGGTAGAACTCTGCGCAACCACGCGGTCACCGTCGAGGGCCACGTGCTGCCCCTCGGGAAAGACGCGCACGTGGGCCGCGAAGTGCTCGACGTTCATCCAGTCATCGGCAGGAATGGTGGGGAAGCAGATCCGCTGGTGCGCCGCCAGTTGCGCGAAGTGTTCGGGCCGGGTATTGGCAATCACGATTGGCATCATTCGGCTTCGCTGCTCAACACTGGGAAGGAAAAGATGGTTTTTCTGGGAGGGCTGCGCCCTCCCGGACCCTCCCTCGTTCAGGCACGGGAGAACGCGGGAGGGCAAAGCCCTCCCGAACCCTCACAATGCAGGGATGATACGTCCTTCCAGGCGCAGCGTCAAACAGCCGGGTTATGCAATGCCCTCTGGGGCGGCCAGGCTGCCCCAAACCCCACCGCGGGAGGAAGGGCATGCTATCATGGCGCTAGAACGGATTTGCCCGGAGCCATATGGAGGCGCCCGATGACCCTCACCGACACGCTCCCGACCGTCACGCCGGCCAGTCACGTCCCCGGCCCGCCCCAGGGCCGCTGGACATATGCCGACTACGCCCGCCTGCCCGATGATGGCCAGCGCTATGAAGTGATCGATGGAGTGCTGTATATGACCCCGGCCCCCGGCACCGAACACCAGAGCGTAACCAACCTGATCGCCACGTTTCTCACGATGCACGTTCAATTTGCCGGCCTGGGCAAGGTCTTCAGCGCTCCAACGGATGTGGAACTCGCCCCCGGCTTCGTGGTGCAACCCGATGTCCTGGTGATCAGCGCCGACCGCCTCCATCTGATCACCCCGAGTCGCATCAGCGGCCCTCCGGATCTGGTGGTCGAGGTGACCTCGCCGGGCACCGCCGGCTACGACCGGCGCGAGAAGCAGGACGCCTACGCCCGCGCCGGGGCGCCCGAGTACTGGATCGTCGATCCGCACGCGCAGACCGTCGAGGTGCTCGTGCTGGAAGAGGGTTCCTATCGCTCGCAGGGGGTGTTTCGCGGCCAGGCCCGCCTGCCGTCGCGGGTTATCGCCGACTTCCCGACGCCGGTCGAGCAGTTGTTTGGCAGTGGTCACCCCGCGTCTTGATGGCGCCGGTCAGGGGCAAGTGGGGAAACCAGGTTTCCCCACGCCCCGGCCTGCCAGGGAACGGCAACACGACCCTCCCCTCACCACCCCAGCACCAGCGCAAAGATCAATGGCGCGACGATGGTCGCGTCGGACTCGATGACGAACTTCGGCGTCTCCACCGCCAGTTTGCCCCAGGTGATCTTCTCGTTCGGCACCGCGCCCGAATACGAACCATAGCTGGTGGTCGAGTCGCTGATCTGGCAGAAGTAACCCCAGACCGGCGTATCGGTCCGGCGCAGATCCTGGTGCAGCATGGGCACCACGCAGATGGGGAAGTCGCCGGCGATGCCGCCGCCGATCTGGAAGAAGCCAATTGAGCGCCGGGCCGACGTGCGGGTGTACCAGTCGGCCAGTTCGATCATGTACTCGATCCCGCCGCGCACGGTATGGACGTTGCCGATCTCCCCCGTGATACAGTGGGCGGCGTACATGTTCCCCGTGGTCGAGTCTTCCCACCCCGGCACGTAGATCGGCAGGTCGCGCTCCATGGCCGCGTAGACCCACGAATCGCGCGGGTCAATCTGGTAGTACTGCTCCAGGGCGCCCGAACGCAGAATACGGTAGATGAACTGGTGGGGGAAGTAGCACTCGCCGGCCCGGTCGGCGCGCGTCCACTCCTCGAGCAGCGCCCCCTCCAGGCGGCGCAGGGCCTCTTCTTCGGGAATGCAGGTGTCGGTGACGCGGTTCATATGGCGCTCAAGCAGCGCCTGCTCCTCCGCCGGGCTGAGGTCGCGGTAGTGCGGCACGCGCTCGTAAAAATCGTGGGCGATCAGATTGAAAATATCCTCCTCCAGGTTGGCCCCGGTGCATGAGATGGCGTGCACCTTCTCCTGGCGGATCATCTCGGCCAGCGAGAGACCCAGTTCGGCGGTGCTCATCGCTCCGGCCAGGGTTACCAGCATCGCCCCGCCCCGCTCAAGATGGGCGCGGTAGGCCTCGGCGGCGTCAATCAGCGCCGCCGCGTTGAAATGGCGAAAGTGATGGCGCAGAAACTGGCTGACTGCGCCACCGGGTGTTGTACCGGTCATATGGTGACTTCCTTTCTTTACGAAGGGTGGCGGGGAAACCGGGTTTCCCCGCGCCCCTGCCGGAGGGCTGGAACGCGGATACCGCGCATTGCGCGGATTGCTCCGAGGATAGTCGTATCTCGCCGGCAGGTCAAGTAAGGGCGGTTTCCGATCTTTGCGTCATGTGGGAAAACCAGGTTTCTCCGCACCTCCGCCAGCGGGGAGGGGCGAGGAGGGCTTTGCCTTCCCAGATTATTTTTCTCCGTTAAGCAATCATAACCTTACGATAGCGTTTGTTCAGTTTCTTGCGCAACCCTCTCCCATTCCGAAACAACACGTGGTATAATTCCGCAACCCATGCACCCAGACAATTAACCGTCGCGGTGACCCGACAGCCCGGATGCCAGGGCGTAAAGGTGGAAGCTGGTGCAAGTCCAGCGCTGTGCCGCAACTGTAACCGGCCCTATCTGCCGGAAGCCAGGACGCCTGCCGCGACGTTGTTTGTTCTATCCTTCTCGAGCCAGGGAGGACGAACATGACCCGCGCCCCGTGACCGTCTCCCGCCTGATGGTCCTCTGGACCGTGTCGTGCCCCGTTGCTCGCCTGAGGCCGGGGTTTTGCGTAGACCATCTGCGGGAGCCATGCTACACGTTATTAACTTCTCAACCCACGCGATCCATCTCGACCAGTTCGAGCGCGACTGGGAACAGGTTCGCGCCTTTGTCACCCGGTTGGGGCTTGACGGCATCGAGTTGCTGATCGGCGACGATCCGCCGCCTGATCTGCCGGCGGGTCTGGTTCGGGGCGTCCATCTGCCCTACTGGATCCGCTGGGTGGAAATCTGGCGCGCCGGCGCCGATGCCGCCGTTTCCCCCGAGGAGCGCGAGTTCCTCGCCGGGGGCGCCCGCGATGCCTCGCACATGGTCGCCCTCCAGCGGCGCCTCTGGCGCCAGGCGGCGACCCTGCGCCCCGAGTACGCCGTCTTTCACGTCGGTCACGTCACCCTGGAGGAGAGTTTCACCCGGCGCTACGCCTTCAGCGCCGAGGCGGTGGTCAATGCGACCATTGACCTGCTCAACGCCACCGCGGCGACCTTTCCCGGCGGTGAACCGCCGGTGCGCCTGTGGCTCGAGAATCTCTGGTGGCCCGGCCTGACGTTTGCCGATCCGGCGCTGGCCGAGGCATTCGTGCAACGCCTGCGCTTCGAGAACTGGGGTTTCGTGCTCGATACGGGCCACCTGATCAACACCTGTCCCGACATAACCGACGAAGAGGCGGCCATAGATCTGGTGTTCGAACGGCTGGCTCGACTCTCCCCGCAGGTGCGGGCGCGGATCGAAGGGCTGCACCTCAGCCTCAGTCTCTCCGGCGCTTACCAGCGTGGCGCTCCCACGCTGCCCGACGGCTTCGCCGCGCTGCCCTTCGCCGAACGCTACGGCCTGGCCCGCGACCACGTGGCGCGGATTGATGAGCACCGGCCCTTCGCTACCCCGCGCTGCCGCGAGATCGTGGCCGCCGCGCGCCCCAGGGTCATTACGCACGAACTGTTGCGGCTTGACCGCGATGAACTCGAACGCAACCTCGGCCTCCAGTACCGCGCCCTTACCGGCGCGCCCCCCACGGGAGGTTCCCATGCTACGCTGTGATGTGAGCGATATCTGTACCGAGTTGAGCAGGGTGCACGAACGCATCCAACGCAATCAGCAGGAGTTCGCCGCATGGGTTCATCGGGCTCCCGCCTGCGCGCTGCACCTGCTCGAGCCGATCGCCGCTGATCGGGCCCGAGAATTGTCCCTTTCCCTCTTGGCAAACGGGCTCAGTTTCGATTATGATCGTTGGGCGCAGGCTTCCATCACCGAGCGCATGTGCGCGATCGGCTTCCGCCGCGTCTCGCGGAACCACGACCTGTACGTGCGCCGCACCCATGAGGGTTTTGAGCTTTCGGATCTCTTCTCGACCATACATATCGATCCGGAAGATCTGGAGGCGTTGCTGTTCAACTTGCGCCATGTGTGATGGCCCGACAGGGTCGTGCCAGGAGGCGCTCAGGGGGCACGGATCGATCCCTGAGCTGGCCGGCCCGCTTCGCCGATGAAGGAGTGGATCCATGACCCAGGACACCCAGGCGACCAGCCCCGACGTCCCGGAGCGCCTCTTCGCCGAGTTCGAGCCCGCCAGCCCCGAAGCGTGGCGCGCCGCCGCCGAGAAGACGCTGAAGGGCGCGCCCTTCGAGAAGCGGCTGCTGACGCGGACCTACGAGGGGATTACCCTGCAGCCGATCTATAATCTCACCGACGCGGCCAGCCTGCCCCACGCCGCCTCGCTGCCCGGTCTGCCCTCCTATGTCCGGGGCACGCGCGCCCTCGGCTACCTGATCCGCCCGTGGGAGGTGGCCCAGGAGATGCCCTACCCCACCGCCGCGGAGGTCAACCAGGCCGCCCGCGAGGATCTGCCCCGCGGCCTGACCACGCTCCACGTGCGGCTGGATCGGGCGACCTTGCTGGGGCAGGACCCTGACCAGGCCGCGCCGGAGGCCGTCGGCCAGGGCGGCGCCTCACTGGCTACGCGCGACGATTTCACCGCCCTCTTCGCCGAGATCCCCCTGGCGCAGACGCCGCTGCTCTTCCCCGCGGGGTCCGTCGCCCTGCCCCTGGCGGCGCTCATCCTGGCCGCCACCGAATCCCAGGGCATCAAGCTCAGCAAGCTGCAGGGGTGCATCGGGGCCGACCCCCTGGGCGCCCTGGCCGGCGCCGGCGCGCTGCCCGTCTCGCTCGAGCGAAGCTACGACGCCATGGCCTGGCTGACCGCCTGGGCCGCGACCCATGCGCCCGACCTGCGCACCATTCAGGTCGAACTGCACCCCTACCACAACGGCGGCGCCACTGCGGTGCAAGACCTGGCCTTCGCCCTGGCGACCGGGGTGGAGTATCTGCGGGCCATGCAGGTCCGCGGCCTGGAGGTTGATACCGTAGCGCCACGGATGCAGTTCGCCTTCTCCCTCGGCTCGCCCTTCTTCATCGAGATCGCCCGCCTGCGCGCAGCGCGTATGCTCTGGGCGCGGGTGGTGGCGGCCTTTGGCGGCAACGCTCAGGCCCAGAAGCTGCGCCTGCACGGGCGCACCTCGGCCTGGACCAAGACCCGCGCCGATGCCTACAACAACATGCTGCGCGCCACCGCCGAGGCCTTCGCCGGGGTGATGGGCGGCTGCGACAGCCTGCATGTCAGCCCCTTCGACGAGGCCATCGGCCTGCCCGACGAGTTCTCGCGGCGCATCGCCCGCAACGTGCAGATCATTTTGCAACAGGAGTGCAACTTCTACCGCCTGGTGGACCCCGCCGGCGGCTCGGCGGCGGTGGAGACGCTCACCGACGAGATCGCCCGCGAGGCCTGGACGCTCTTCCAGCGCATCGAGGAGCAGGGCGGCATGGCCGCGGCCCTGGCCGCGGGCTTCCCCCAGGCGCAGGTGGCTTCGGTTCGCACTGAACGCTTGAACCAGATCGCCCTGCGCCGCGAGGTGATTGTTGGCGCCAACATGTACGTCAACCTTAAGGAGCAGCCCTTCACCGCCCGCGCGGTGGACCACGCCGCGCTGCACGCGGAGCGCGCCGCGGCCCTGCAACGCTTCTGCGCCGGCGCCGACGCCCGGGCCGCGCTTGAGGACCTGGCCCGCGCCGTGGCCGCCGCGCCCGAGCAGGTGCTGCCGGCGGCCATCGCCGCCGCGCGCGCCGGCGCCACCCTGGGGGCGCTGACTGCCGCCCTGGCCGCCGGCGGCGACGCCGGCAGCGCCGTCGAACCCATCGCCGCCCATCGCGGCGCCGAGCAGTTCGAGGCCTTGCAGGCCGCCGCCGCGCAATTTGCCGCCCGCACCGGCTCGCGCCCGAAGGTATTTCTTGCTACAATGGGTCCAGTCTCGCAGCACAAGGCCCGCGCCGATTTTTCCACCGGCTTCTTCGAGGCCGGCGGCTTCCAGGTGATCGCCGGGCCCGGCTTCCAGACCGTCGAAGAGGCGGCTGAGGCGGCCCACGCCTCGGGGGCCTCGATTACGGTCATCTGTTCGACCGACGAAACCTACCCCGACCTCGTGCCGCCGCTCGTGCGGCTGCTCAAGGAAGGGCGACCAGACATGACCGTGGTGCTGGCCGGTTACCCGGCCGACCAGATCGAAGCGCACCGCGCGGCGGGAGTTGACGAGTTCATCCACCTGCGCGCCGATTGCTACGCGACCCTGGCCCGGCTTCAGCAGTTGAAAGGAGTGGCCCTGTGACCACCCCCGATTTCACCAGAATTGCCTACCGCGACGACGCCGCCGCGCCCGACCTGGCGCAGTGGCGCGCCCTGGCCGAGCAGGAGGCCGGGCAACCCCTTGAGAACCTGGTCTGGCGGACGATGGAGCAGATCGACGTCAAGCCGCTCTACACCGCCGCCGACCTTGAGGGCCTCGAGCACCTCGGCTTCACCGCCGGCATTCCGCCGTACCTGCGCGGGCCGTACCCGACCATGTACGTCACCCAGCCCTGGACGGTGCGCCAGTACGCCGGCTTTTCGACTGCCGAAGAGAGCAACGCCTTCTACCGGCGCAACCTGGCCATGGGCCAGAAGGGCCTCTCGGTGGCCTTCGACCTGGCCACCCACCGCGGCTACGACTCGGACCATCCCCGCGTCGTCGGCGACGTGGGCAAGGCGGGCGTGGCGATCGACTCGATCCTCGACATGAAGATCCTCTTCGACGGCATCCCGCTCGATCAGATGTCGGTCTCGATGACCATGAACGGCGCGGTGATCCCGGTGATGGCCTTCTACATCGTCGCCGCCGAAGAGCAGGGCGTGCGCCAGGATCAGCTCACCGGCACCATCCAGAACGACATCCTGAAAGAGTACATGGTGCGCAACACCTACATCTACCCGCCCGAGCCCTCGATGCGCATCATTGCCGACATCTTCGCCTACACCGCAAAGCACATGCCCAGGTTCAACAGCATCAGCATCTCCGGCTACCACATGCAGGAGGCCGGGGCCACCGCCGATCTGGAACTGGGCTACACCCTGGCCGACGGGCTGGAGTACGTGCGCGCCGGGATCAAGGCGGGCATGGCAATCGATAGCTTCGCCCCCCGGATCTCCTTCTTCTGGGCCATCGGCATGAACTACTTTATGGAAGTGGCCAAGATGCGCGCCGCGCGCCTGCTCTGGGCCAAGATCATCAAGCAGTTCGACCCCAAGGACGATAAGTCCCTGGCCCTGCGCACCCACTGCCAGACCTCGGGCTGGAGCCTGACCGAGCAGGATCCCTTCAACAACGTGGCCCGCACCTGCATCGAGGCCATGGCCGCGGCCCTGGGCCTGTCTCTTATACACAT
>JAOACN010000658.1 GCA_026417815.1 Chloroflexaceae bacterium
GGCGCCGGCGACGCCCGGCGCGCGCCCCGCCGCCCATCGCGACGCGCCCGGCCCGGGGGCGCCGGCGGCCCGGCGGGCCGTCTCTACGTTTCGCCGCCGGGGCTGCTGTGGCCCTTCTCCCCTCCCGGCAATGGCGCCGTATCTCTGGTAGAGTAGAGTAAAAGCGAACCGCAAACGCGCAGGTAGAACCCTTCTCCATTCCACGCTGGAGACAACACGGAAAGGAAGTATGGCGGTGATGCGACAACGCTGGGTGTGGATCGCCGCTGGCGCGATCGTCGCGCTGTTAATCGGGGGGCTGGCGATCTACTTCCGTTCGCCGCTGCCGCTGTTGCTGGATTGGCGACCGCTTCCCGCCGCGCAGATGGAGGCGCGCCTGGCTGAGCGCGCCGCCGCTCTGGCCCTGACCGCCGAGGCGCGCCGCCGGGCCGCCGAGCTCCTGGCCGCCCAGCGCGCCCACCCGCAGTGGACGGCCTTCACTTCAGCCAATCACGTCAATGACCTGCTGGTTGACGGTGAAACGGTCTGGGCCGCTACCAATGGCGGGCTGGCCCGCTGGGATGCCTCCTCGGCGGAGGCGCTCACGTTGACCACCGCTGACGGCTTGCCCAGCAATACGGTCACCGCGCTTGGGGTTGACGCCGACGGCACGCTCTGGGTGGGAACCGACGCGGGCGCGGTGCAGGTGCGCCCGGATGGCTCGCTGCGCCGTTTTACGGTCGCCGATGGCCTGGCCGACCCCTTTGTGTACGCCGTGCTGGGCGCTTCGGATGGGTCGGTCTGGTTTGGCACCCCCCGGGGGGCCACCCGGCTGGGGCGCGATGGCCAGGTGCGCACCGTGCGTTTTTTGAGTCCCGGGCTTGCCTCGCCAGGCGCTATCATGCAACCGCGCTTCGCCGATGTGGTGGCCGTGGCTGAGGGACCGGACGGCGCCGTCTGGCTCAGCACGCCCGCGGGCGTCCGGGTGTTCCACCCCGACGGACGCCAGCGCTTCCTATCCCTCGATGAACTCGGCCACGGCCAGGTGACGGCCTTCGCCTTCGCGCCCGATGGGGCCGTGCTGATGGCCGTCAATGCGCTGCGTACCGATACCGGCATCGGTTCCGCGGTGCTCCGGCTGAGTCCCGATCGTCGCCTGGAACGGGCGCTGGTGATCGAGCAGATAGAACAGGAATCCATCAGCGCGTCGCTCTTCCGCGATCTTGCGGTGGGTGCGGACGGGGTGATCTGGGTGGCTACGGAGACCGGCGCCGTTCGCTTACACCCTGACGGGAGCTATGAGACCATCGGCGCCGCGCCGGAGAGCGGCGCCGCCCTGACGTGGGTGCAGCGCGTCGCTCCCGGCGCGGACGGCTCGATCTGGTTCGGCACGGACCGCGGCATCGCTCGCCTGCTGCCGAATGGCGCCTGGCAGATGTTGCAGGACAGCGACGGGCCGGTTGATAGTTCCAATCGGATCACGTCACTGGCGCGCGCCCCGAAAGGGGATCTCTGGGTAGGGACGGCACAGGGTCTCAGTCGTCTTGATTCGGAAGAAAACTGGCAGGCGTTCCTCTCTGATAGGTTGTCCTCAGAGATCACCGCGCTGGCAACCGACACCTCCGGCGACCTGTGGGTGGGCACGGCTCAGGGTGTGTTGCGTGTGACGCCGGACCTCCCAGAACCGATCCAGCTTCCCGACTCCCCCGACTGGCCCGCAAATGCGCACGTGCTGGCGCTGGCGGCAACGGCGGACGGCGCGCTGTGGGTGGGTACATATTACCAGGGAGTCTTCCGGCGCGACGCTGAGGGAACCTGGCGGCAATTCAGCGAGGCCGATGGTCTGGCGGGGAGCACGGTGTTTGCCATCGCCCCCGCGCCCGATGGCGCGCTGTGGTTCGCTACGGAGAATGGGGTTGGCCGTCTGAGCCCGGATGGGCAGTGGCAGAGCTTCGGCCAGGCAGACGGGTTGCCGGCCGGCAATGTACGCGCCATCCTCGCTCTCGCCGACGGATCGCTGCTCTTCGCCTTTGCCGACATCGCCGAAGGCGGCAGCCTGATCCGGCGCGCCGCCGATGGAACGTGGCAAACGCTGCTTCCCCCGGGGAGTGAGATACGCGGCGGTATTCTGAGCCTCGCGGCCTTGCCCGATGAAACTATCTGGATCGGCACATCGAACGATGGGTTGTTGCGCCTGGGCAAAGATGGCAGCCTGGAACGATTTACGGTCGAAGCTGGCCTGGCGGGGAACACGGTAAATGCGCTGCTCGTCCCGCCCGATGGGAGTCTGTGGGTCGCCACCGACGGCGGGTTGAGCCGGCGAGCGCCGTGATACGATTTGGGATTTTAGATTTTGGATTGCTGTATGGGGCGTCTCAATGTGACCTGGCGCCGCTACCACCAGGCTGTCGCGCCGATGACCCCGACTCAACGATACGCCGCCTCCAGGCGCGGCACAATCACCTTCCAGTCGTAGTGCGCCGCCACGTGGGCCCGTCCGGCGGCCCCCAGGCGCGCCCCCAGGTCGGGATCGGCGATCAGGCGCAGCACCGCAGCGGCGAAGCTCTCGGCCCGATCGGCGACGAGCAGGTGCGTTTCGTGGCGCAGTCCTTCGATGCCCTCGATACCCAGTGAGGTGCTGACCACCGGCGCTTCCATCGCCAGGGCTTCCAGCAACTTCAGGCGCGACCCGCCGCCGATGCGCATGGGCAGCACGTAGACCGCCGCGCCGTCGATGTAGGGCCGCACGTCGGCCACCTCTCCCACCAGTTCGACGGCTTCGCCGTCGGCCAGGGCCCGCGCGGCGCGCCCCGCCGCCCGGCCCACCACCAGCAGCCGCGCGTCGGGCCGTTGCGCCCTGATGCGCGGCAGTACATCCCTCACGAACCAGCGTAGCGCGTCCAGGTTGGGGCGGTAGTCCAGCGTGCCAACAAAGGTCAGCGTAGCGGGGCCGAGGTCGCCCACCACCGGGCCGCGGCGCAGGTGCGCGGTATCCACGCCGTTGGGCACGACGCGCAGCCGGTGGGCGAGGCGCGGGTCGAGCCGGGCCAGCGCGGCGCGGTCCTGCTCCGAAACCACCAGCAGGCGGTCGAAGGCCCGCAGGGCGCCCCGTTCGTAGCGGGCGAGCTTGCGCCACTGGGCCAGTGAATACAGCCCACCGATGAGCGCGCCCGGGCGCAGGGCCAGGCCGCGGCGCAGGTCGGTGAGCGCGGCGCGGCGCTGTAGCACGTACTCGGCGTTGAACTCGTCGAGCACCAGCAACGGGCCGAGGCCACGCGCCTGCATCAGGTAACTGGCCATCTCGATGCTCTCGGCCTGCACCACATCGTAGCGCCGGGAGGCCAGCAGGCGGCTGAGGGCCTCGGCGTAGGCCGGAGACTGGTTGCGGAGCCCCATGTCGGGCACCGTTGAGGCCAGGGTGGTGATGCCGCGCTGGAGCAACGAGCGCCGGGGCGGCCCGGGCACGGTGATCACGCCGCAGACGGCCCGCAGCGGCGCCAGTTCCGCCACCGCTGCCGCGCCCGGCGCGAAGGTGAGCAGTGAAACCTCGTGGCGTTCCGCCAACCCCCGTAACAGGTGGTAGATGCGCAGCGCGCCGCCGCTGCGCGGCGGGTAGGGCGGATAGGGGGCCAGGAGAAGAATGTGCATACGGGTTATATCCAGGCGTCTCCTGGCCCGGGGGTGGGACGGGGCCAGCCAGGAGGATAGATCAGGTAGACCGCGCCCTTCGAGGCGCGTTGCCAGTTGCGGGAGAGGTGCGCGGCATTGTAGGCGCGCTCGATCGGCGTGTGCAGGGGGCTCGCCGGTTCCGCGACAAGCGCCTGGTCACCGGCAAAGCCCCGGACGAGGGTGAGGTGCCCCGAGGTGCGGCCCACCGCGCCGGCTATCTCTCCTTCCTCCCAGGCCACGCTGAGGATCACCGGCACACCCGTCGCGGTCCAGCGGGCCACCTGCTCCAGGCTGTGGAAGCGCGTCACGTAGGCGCACAGGCCGAGGGAGGCGGCGAAGGCGGTGTTGAAGGCCCAGTTGCCGGTGCCCTTCCAGGTAGGATCGTGGATCATCGGCGCGGCGATGGCCGGTACGCTCTCGGGCGCCAGAAAGGGGGCCAGTCGCGGGTCGCCGGTGCGTTCGTGCCAGTGGGCCAGGACCATGACCACGCAGGTCGGGCTGCACCAGGGTGAATGGGGCGCGTAGAGGTACTGCGAGAGCAGCAGCGGCAGGCGGATCGCCGAGGGCGGAAAACTGGCCGGCTCGGGCGCGGGAGCGGACGCGGGCCGACTGAGGCAGAGCGTCAGATGCTCCAGGTCGGGCATATCGGCGCCAGGCGCGGCGCAGAAGAGCGCCCGTGCCTGCACCGCCTCGGCAGGGACGTTGAGGAGCAGGGTGTCGGTGGCCAGGCGCCCGTCGTCGTCAGCCTGCGGCGGAAAGCTCGTCCGGCGCGACTCGGCGGCGGCGCCGTCCCAGCGGGCCACGCGATACCATCGGCTCCAGCGACCATCGAGTCGGGCGCGGAGTTGCACTTCGATCCAGGCGCCGGGAGGCGTTTCGGCGCCCCAGGAGAGGATGACCTCGCGCGCGCCGCCGGCCGGGGAGGGAGGGCCGACCAGGGC
>JAOACN010000666.1 GCA_026417815.1 Chloroflexaceae bacterium
CTTCGGGCCAGTGCTCAGTGTGATTGAGGTGGATAGCCTTGATGAGGCGGTGGCGATTGCCAACGATGTCGCTTACGGCCTTAGCTCGGCGATCTACACCCGCGACATCAATGCCGCCTACCGGGCGATGCATGAACTCGAAGCGGGGATCGTCTACATCAACGCCCCGACCATCGGCGCGGAGATCCACCTGCCCTTCGGCGGGGTCAAGGCCACGGGCAACGGCCACCGCGAGGCCGGGCCGACCATGCTTGACGTGTTCAGCGAGTGGAAAAGCGTGTACGTGGATTACAGCGGAACGCTGCAGCGGGCGCAGATTGATAATGCCGAATAAGGCAAGCCAGTGATCCAACATCAAAGGGGCGGGCGCAAGGCCCGCCCCTTTGATGCTGTAATGGGCGTATCAGGCCGGCAGCGGCCCGGCCGCCGGCGGAGGAGTGGGCAGGGCCGGCGTCTCGGAGGTCTTGCCGTTGCGACTCATATCAAGCGTCAACGGCTTGACGCGGCTGAGCAGTTCGGCCAGTTGCTCACCCTCGAGGGTCTCGAACTCCAGCAGAGCGTTGGCCATGTCGTCGAGAACGGCGCGGTTGTTGATCAGGATCTGCATAGCGTTCTCGTAGGCCTCGACGGCCAGCCGGTGAACCTCCTCATCGATCTGGCGGGCGACCTCGTCGCCATAGTTGCGCTGCTCGCTAATCTCGCGGCCAAGGAAGATCAACTCTTCCTTCTCGCCAAAAACCAGCGGGCCGAGCTTATCGCTCATCCCGTACCGCGTCACCATGGCGCGGGCGGTACGGGTCACCGAGACCAGATCCTGCGAGGCGCCCGTGGTGACTTCCTCGGGGCCGAAGACGATCTCCTCGGCAGCGCGGCCACCCATAGCAACCACCATCTCGGCCTTGAAGTAGGCCAGGCTCTGCAGACCCAGATTATCCTCATCGGGCAGGAAGAGGGCGTAGCCGCCCGCTCGCCCGCGGGGAATGATCGTCACCTTCTGCAACTTATTGGCCCGCGGCATCGCCGCGCCAGTGATGGCGTGACCGGACTCGTGGTACGCAACGACCAGCTTCTTGCGGTCGGTCATCACCCGCGAGCGTCGCTCAGGGCCGCCGAGGGCCACGCGCTCAATCGAGTCCTGCAGTTCCGCCATGCCGATCTTCTTTTTGGAACGCCGCGCGGCGAGAATGGCGGCCTCGTTCACGGCGTTCATCAGATCGGCGCCGGAGAAGCCGGGGGTGAGGCGGGCGATAACCTCGATGTTGACGTCCTCGTCCAGCGGCTTGCCCTTGGTGTGCACCTTCAGAATGTCAATACGGCCCCGAACATCCGGCGCATCGAGCACCACCTGGCGATCGAAGCGGCCCGGACGCACCAGCGCCGGGTCGAGCACATCGGGGCGGTTGGTGGCGGCGATCACGATCACGTTGGTATTGGTATCGAAGCCGTCCATCTCAACCAGGATCTGGTTGAGGGTCTGCTCGCGCTCATCGTGGGAGCCGCCCAGGCCGGCGCCGCGCTGGCGTCCGACAGCGTCAATCTCGTCAATAAACACGATGCAGGGCGCGTTGCGCTTGGCCTGGTCAAACAGGTCGCGCACGCGCGAGGCGCCGACACCGACGAACATCTCGACAAACTCCGAACCGGAGATGCTGAAGAAGGGCACGCCGGCCTCACCAGCCACGGCCCGCGAGAGCAGCGTCTTGCCAGTTCCAGGCGGGCCAACCATCAGCACGCCCCGCGGAATGCGCGCGCCGAGGGCGGCGAACTTATCGGGATACTTGAGAAACTCAACAATCTCGGTCAGATCCTGCTTGGCCTCCTCCTGACCGGCCACGTCGGCGAAGGTGACCGTGGGCTTATCGCCAGCGAACATGCGCGCACGGCTCTTGCCAAAGGAAAGGGCCTGATTGTTGGAACCCTGCGCCTGGCGCATGAAGAAGACGAAAAAGCCAATCAGCAACAGGGTCGGCAACAGGATAGTAAAGATGCTCAACAACCCACCCCAGGCTGGAGCAGGGCTGACCCGGACATTGATAAGCTGCTTGCCATCGGATGAGGTGAGCGGCACCCCCCAATCGGCGAGCAGGCCCATAACGCTATCGTTCGACTCCAGGCGCGAACGATACTCGGTGCCGTCGGTATAGGTGACGATGATCTGCTCATCGCCGGCCTGCGCGGCAATCTGCTTGATCCGCCCGGCCTGCGCGTCGGCAATGACCTCGGCGATGCCCTTCTCACTACTCTGGGTCGAGTTTTGCCCAAAATACTGGAAGAACAGTGCAAGCGCGGCGACCAGGATGATCAGATAGACAAAGCTATTCTTTAACCAGCGATTATCGCCCATTCGTTGTGTCCATCCCTCTAGGGTACATCCCTATACTACGGGTTGAAAGCCACGGCGGATCGGAGCAGCCAGATACGCTACACGCTTTCGTCGCTGCGCTCGGGAAACGCACATGGGGCGGCGCCTCACTCGAACGCGCCGCTCCAGCGCCGCGCATTCGGACGCCGTGGTTAGATTATACCAAATGCGATCTGGCCCTTCAAGGGAACCAGATCACACGTGGATTGTAATCTGGATCACTTCACAGAGGGAGAAGAGAGATGTTTTCCTGGGAGGGCTTTGCCATCCCAAACCCTCACTTCGTATGTACCGGGGAAGGCGTTCCCCACCCCTCCCTTCTGGAAGGGGTGTTTACCGGGGCAGGCCCCCCTCACCGACCCTCCCCCTCAGCGGGACGGCGTCGTAGGAACCCTACGCGCCGTAGATCTCCGGCTTGAGAATGCCGATGTAGGGCAAATTGCGGTAGTGTTCCGCATAGTCGAGGCCGTAACCGACCACGAACTCGTTGGGAATGTCAAAGCCCAGGTAATCCACCGGCACATCGGCGATGCGGCGCTCAGGTTTGTTCAACAGGGTGCAGATGCGCAAACTGGCCGGGTTGCGACGGAGCAATTGCCCGCGCAGGTAGGCCAGCGTCAGGCCGCTGTCAATAATATCCTCGACGATCAACACGTGGCGCCCGGCAATGTCGGTATCCAGATCCTTGAGCAGCCGCACCACGCCACTCGACTCAGTTGAGGCCCCATAACTGGCCACGGCGATAAAGTCCAGCGCTACGGGCAGATCGATGCTGCGGGCGAGATCGACCATGAACATCGCGCAGCCCTTCAAGACCCCAACCAGCAGCAAATCGCCCACCCCGGCGTAATCGGCGGTGATCTGCGCCCCCAGTTCGGCGATGCGCGCCTGCAGTTCCTCGGTCGAAATGAGCACCCTGGCAATATCTCGATGCATACGCTCCCCTACCGCTTGCTGAACACCCTGCCGGGCAACCGCCGGCAGGGCCTGCTGCGCCGTGATCAGCCCGATCCAGATTGTACCCTGAGTCTGCTCCGCAGCAACGAAGCGCCGGTCGGCGCGATGGCCCGGCACCCAGACCACGGCGGTTGGAGTGGCGAGGAGGGGCCAGGCATCGCGCAGCCCGCGCGGCACCTTGCGATCGACAAAGAAATCTTGCAGCAAACGGCTACCCGGCGCGCCGACGGGCCGGAAGCGGTCACCCGGACGACGCCGGCGCAGCACCAGGGGGCCATCGAGGGCCTGCGGGTCCAGCGCAACCCACCAGGCCGAAGGAGCAACGGGTGCTTCAGGTTGCGCGACGCACATCCAGCCCCCGCCCAGATCGAGGCGACCCGGCACTGCCAGGGGCAGTTCTTCTACGGCAAGTTGTGGCGCGTCGTCGGGAGGAGGAACGGCCAGGGGGGCCAGGACCAGGCGCTCCTGCTCCACCTCCAGACGCAGGGTGGCGCCCAGGCGCAAACGCCGGCCCGGATGCCCGGCCAGGGCGCAGGCGGCCTCGATCTGGGCCTGGCTGACCTCCACCAGGCCCAGATGCGCCGCGGCGCGCCGCAATGCGTAACGCTGCAGTGCCGGATGCAGCCGCTCCCACGCGGAACGGCGCATAACGACCGCGGTGGGGGTCTCCATGGCCAGCATCGGCCAGGCAGCATCGAGTTGAGACTGCAGAAAGTCGTGGTCGGCGGCGCAGATCGCCGCGGTCCGGCCCAGCGTCTCGACGATACGCGGGTTCTCCGCGGCAAGGCTGACGAGCAGCCGCCGGATACGCGCGCGGGTGTAGCGCTCGGCCTGGTTACTGGGATCTGCCAGCGGCTCGAGCCGCTGCTCACGGCAGTAGCTTTCGATGGCCGCGCGGGTAATGCCCAGCAGGGGCCGGATGAGCGGCGGCCCGGCGGGCGCCGCCGATCCTGAAACTGCGGGCCGTGGCGGCTCAGCGGTTGCGGCGGCCCATTCGACCCAGGGGGTGCTTTCACGCATACCGCGCAGCCCGGCGGGGCCGGCGCCGCGCAGGAGGTGCAGTAGCACGGTTTCGGCCTGATCGTCGGCCTGATGGGCCGCCGCAACCGCCGAGGCGCCGACGGCGCGAGCCGTGGCCGCGAGGAAGGCGTAGCGGGCGCGCCGGGCGGTCGCCATGAGATTCTCGCCGCTGGCACTCGCCAGCGCAGCCACGTCACCACGCCCAACACTTACCGGCAGGCCCCAGGCCGCCGCCAGCTCGGCGACATAGCGCGCCTCGGCAGACGACTCGGGACGCAGCCCGTGGTCGAAATGGGCCACGTGGAGCCGCGGACCACCACCGGGGTGGAGGCGCCAGAGCAGGTGCAGCAGGCACAACGAGTCGGGGCCGCCCGAAACAGCCACCAGGACCAGGGCGTCGGGGCGCATCAGCCCGTGTCGTCTGAGCACCGCGCGGAGGCGGGGAAGGAGATCGCTCATGGCTCACAAAAAACTAACGAGTGACAACCTGCTGGTGTCACTCGCCTGGTGGTGTCGGAGGCGGGATTCGAACCCGCGACCTAACGATTATGAGCCGGTTGCTCTACCGCTGAGCTACCCCGACCATCACCCCAATTCTACCACGGCAGGCAGGCAGCGTCAACGTGCGCGAGGGCGCAGCCGCAAGGCGATCGGAACGGGCGGTCCCGGTTGCCCTGCTGCGCGGGCAGAGACGCTACCAGCCGCCAATCAGGGCAAAAGCGGCCCAGTAAAAGGGATGGGGCCGCTCGTTGAGGAGCTGGCACTGTGCTGCGCGTAACGCGGCCGCCAGGCCATCGCCGGCCATCAGTCGGCTATAGAAATAGTACATCAGTTTGGCGGCTGCCTCGTCGTCTACCATCCAGAGTCCCACGAGCAGCGCCCGGGCCCCGGCGGCAACAAAGCCGCGTACCATACCGATCAATTCATCTCCGGGCATAAGCGATCCAGCGCCGGACTCGCAGGCGCTCAGGGTGACGAGGCGGAAACTCAGGTTCAACTCGTAGGCTTCCTGCACCGTCAGCCACCCATCGGCCAGACCGAGTGACGAGAAGAACGGATTATCCTGCCGAAACTGGCCATGGCACGCCAGATGCACCACATCCTGTTCCGGCGCGTGCTGGGAGAGGGCCGCGCGAGTTGCTGCATCACCCATAAGCACGGTTGCTTCTGGGAAGAGTGGCGCGATGGTGTGGATCTCTTCGACAACCAGCGGAATCTGCTGATCAGGAACCCCGAGCAGTAATGCCCTCCGAATGGGGCCGGCGTGGTCGCGGAGTTGGGCCCGCAGGAGGCTGATGCTGGGTACGATGATAACCTCCTGGCGCTCGATCAGGTAGTGCTGGCCGTCGTAGAGCGCATGAAACGGCACGTAGTAGAGGCTCCGATGTGGAACGACAATGATCCGTTTCCCAGCAATGCTCGCCTCAAGCGGGCGCATGAGCACATCATAGAGCTTACCGAGCCAGTGACGCGTATTGGACGTCAGTTGATGCATATAGTCGGCCAATACCCCTGAACCCGCCTTGAGGGCTTCAATCTGAAAGCGCAACTGTTCAATCAGCTTCGTCACGTCCGGTTCATTGGCCAGATGGCGCACCGCAACCACATTGGAGTTGTCGACGACGAAAGCCAGCAGTTCGGTATCAAGGCTCGCATAGGCGATCAGCACGGTTTCCGTACCCAGGTCGCGTTGAATGTCGGCGAGGTTGTCCAATCGCTCGGTGGCGAGCTGCGGTAGCGCGCTGCTGTACGAGCGCTGCCGCAGCCGTCGCGTCAGTTCGAGCACCTCCAGCTCTCGCTGATGGGCGGCATTCTGCAGGGCGGCAAGTCCCTGGGCGCTGTGCGCGTGGTCGTGTAATCCGGGGCGGTAGATCTGGTTGTAGATCCAGTTGAGGTCGGCGCGGGCTGCCTCAAGTTGCGCGAACAGCTCGGCCTCCGCCGTATCCCGGGGTCTGGCAACACGCAAGTCGCTCATGTGAACGAGATCAACAAGCGCGCGAGAACGGGCACGCTCGATCAGTCCAAGCGCCGCGATGACGTCTGGGGTATGTGGATCTTCCAGGTAGAGCTGGGCCATCCGGGTGTACGGGATCAGCTTATCGCTCATGAAGCCGAGACGAAACTCTTCCGCTGGAAGGGGGGCGCGCAGATCTTCGATGATCGCGATTGCCCGCCCAAAATGGTGGAATGCCTCGGCTCTGGCGCCGTTGACGAACGCCAGTTGGCCCAACGCGGAGTGACAGCGATAGGCAAGTTGGGGCAGTTCAGGCAGGGTGATCGTATCTAGAATACGCTTGAAGATGGCGCGCGCCTCATGATGCTCACCGAGGCCAACAAGCGCTTCCGCAACCATATAGCTGGCAAGCAGCAGGCGCCCGCGTATGCCCAGGTGCGCAAAGGTGACCTCAGCAGCCCGCGCTGCGATGAGAGCCGTCGTATAGTCGTGCGAAATGAGGGCCAGTGAGGCCTGGTGGAGGGCAACAACGGCTATGCCGCCCGGATTCTCTTCCTGCTCAAAGAGTTGCTGAGCTCTGGCCAGGAGGGTATAAGCCGAATCTAGCGCGCCACGGAGCAGTTGCACCTGGCCAAACGAGGACAGGGCCCGGGCTTCCTCCGCCCGCATACCCAGGCGCGCATAGATTGGCAGAATGCGCTCATAGAGCTGTGCGGCCTCGTTGAGGAGATTGAGTTCAAGGTAGGCGTCAGCAAGTTCGTGCTCGGCAAGGGCGCTTTCATGGGGCATACCCTGCGCAGCGTAGCGGTGCCGTGAGCGCTCGAGGTAGCTAAGCGCCTGGGCGTAGTGCCCCTGAAACAACTCCAGGCAACCGAGATTACATTCGGTTGCCGCAAGGAGCAACTCGAAACCCGCTCGCTCTGCGTGGTCGAGCGCCTCTGTATAGAGCTCGATGGCCTCGCTGAAGCGGTGCTGCTGCGCAAGCACATTGGCGAGTCCGTTATTGACCTGGATGAGCAGCCGGGTGGCGCCCAGATCCAGGGCCCGTTCACGCGCGCGCGTGTAAAACGTGATCGCCTCGCGATACTGCTCGCGCCGGAAATAGAGATTTCCCAGATTCTGCTCGATCTTGGCTGCCGCCAGCAGGTCGCCCAGTTCGAGGAACGTTGCGTGGGTGGCGCTTCCGGTGGCGAGGGCTTCATCGTAACGCCCCAGGATGGCCAGTGCGTGCAGTTTGCTGACCTGGGTCGCCGCCGCGTGAGCCCGGTCGCCGATTTGCAGGAAGCTGGCGGCCGCGGCATCGAGGCGGGTCAGCGCCTGTTCCATCTCTCCGCTGTCGATCAGGGCCAGCCCGCTTACCCATGCCGCGATTGCCCGCGTCTCTTCATCTGGGCAACTCTCGGCCAGCTTTGCGAGACCCTGTACGGCCAGGTGCGCGCGTGCGGGATCCTGCGTATCGAATTCATCGTACTGCGCCTTGAGCGCCCAGGCAAGCGCCGACCCGAGCAACTCAGGATGCTGATCAAGCTGCTGTTCGATCACCTGACCGTCGCTTGCTACAAGCTCCCTTGCGAAGGTGCACGGATCGATCATCGGGTGTACGTCTCAAGATTTATTTCCACTTCGCCCCGGTTGTCAAACGTTATCAAGAGCTTGTTATGCCCATCAGAGACCGGCGGAAAATCGAAAACCAGGAGTTCATTGATCGTCGCCGTAACAGTGTCGCTGTCCGACTGCAGGCGCAGCGCCGGCGGTGGTCCGCTGTAGCCCAGGAATTGCCCAGAAATCTGCTGGCGACCCAGGTGGGTGCGTATGCGCAGATCGAGCTTGCAGCCATCAATGTCAAAGAGGAGTTGACGGGTCGTGTCGGCCACAGAACGCACGCCAGCAAGTGCGGTCTGTCGCAGGCTATCAAAAAGCAAGGTGGCCAGGAACGCCCCCTGGCGGGGTGGTGGCGCGGACCGCTGGCGCAGCAGACCGTTTATCTTTTTGAGGACCGCTCTGGGAACCTCGACATTGACCGTGTCCTGAAGCATCGCAATCAACTGCCTGATACTCTGCAACTCCTTCTGACAGTGCTCGCAGTCTCTCAAATGAGCTGTAAGCCCAGCCGAGCGCCGCTGGTGACCGGTTACTAGATCGACTAACTCTTCGAATGTTGGATGTTGATCGGACACCAACTCACCCCCTCTTCTGGCAGTGTCAGCTACAACCTCTCTAGCGATCCTGCGCGAGTTGTATACCTGTCGGGCGCGGCGCGGGACGCGCTACCGACATACGAAAACTCGCAGCGCCCACCCGACAGGTCTGAGCCTGCACAACACATGCAGGATTGCCAAAGTACACCGTTACACGAATACAGCGCCGGGGTGAGTGTCAAAAATACATCAGAGGCCAAGCTCGTCAAGGATCTGGCGCAACTTGCGAAGACAGCGGGCACGCGTCGGTCCAATACTCCCTTCACTAATACTTAACGCCCTGGCGATCTCACCGTAGGTTGGCGTTGGAAGGTGACAAAACAACATTCTGAGCAAGTCTGAGCAGCGAGGGTCGAGCATTGCCAGAGCCTGGCGGACAAGGCGCCGTTGCTCAGTAGTGATCACGAGTAGATCCGGATCCAGGCTCTGTTCCGCCTCGTTATCGAGCAACGCCACCTCGCTCGTGTGGCTTCTGGCGCGTATCGCCCGCAAGCTCTCCCAACGCGCTGCAGTAACGAGCCACGCGCGAACGCGATCGGGCTGCTCGAGCTGGTCGAGTTTCTCGATCAGAAGCACAAATACGTTTTGGACGACGTCGTCGGCTTGCTCAAACGAGAGGCCACATCGTAACGGTATGCGGTAAATCAACTGAGCATACCGCTCGACCAGCGTCCGCCAGGCAAGCTCATCACCCTTGCGACAGGCCCTGATTAGGAAAGCGTCGTCAGCGGTATCGTACTCCATTGGCGCTACCCTAACAGTGAACAACTGGGCACCAGGCATACGGCTGGATCCGAGCTCCCGGCGACACGACACGTCTGTGAGGAAACTGCCTGTCTCGCATCTGTATTTTTCGTATCAGATGCGACACTGTAGTTGTGCACCTGCTACAATTCGATGGAAGCGAGACTGACACGCTTTCGGCACATTACTCGCATTCGACTATGATAAAAATTTACTCATCACACGTGACTGGTCTGTGAATTGAGTGTTATCGGTTGTTGTCACCCCGAGCCCTTCGGCCGCGCTCAGGGTAAACTCTGCGAGAGGTCTTCCGCATCAGGAACCAGAAGACGCATCACTTCGCTCAGTATGACAGGGCGGGCAGAGTAGCGGAAAACTAAATTTACAGACTAATGACGAGCAAGCGCAACATCGCTTACTATGCTACCAGCAACATGTTACCACAGTATGGAGCTTCCAGGATGAGGTCAATGCTGCAACATCTATGCCGTCTGACAGTGATCGCCGTCTTCGTCGCTTCTCTTCTCGGGGCGGCGCCGTCTGCCAATGCAGGAGGCGCCAGTCAGTACGTCCCGGGCGAGTTGATCGTCAGCCTGACGGACGATGCGGTTCTACCCGCCATCACGGCGACCTTTAACCTCGATCCTGTGCCCCTCGAGAGGTTTGGGCAGAACCCGATTTATCGGCTGCGCATCCTCAGCAATGAAAAGCCAGACCGGCTGGCAAGAATGATCGCCCGTGATCCTCGCGTCGATTTTGCCGAGCCAAACTACATTAATAGTGTGCCCAGCGGCACGCAACGCAGCCTGTGGGCCAAGGCCATGGGTGAGGGGGACTACACGGCCCAGTGGGCCGGAACGATGATCGGCCTGAGCAATGCGCACCAGGTGACCCGCGGAGCAGGTGTTACTGTCGCCGTCCTCGATACCGGGATCGATCCGGGTCATCCGTTGTTCGCGGGCAGGCTCGTGCCCGGCTATGATTTCGTTGATCTGGATAACGATCCACGTGAAATCGCCACAGGTGATCCTGGCGCCCTCTATGGTCACGGAACCCATGTGGCCGGCCTGATTGCCCTGGTGGCGCCCGAAGCCCGGATCATGCCGATCAGGGTGCTCAACGAGTACGGCATGGGCAATGTCTGGGTGCTGGCCCGCGCCCTCGCCTTCGCCGTTGACCCTGACGGTAACCCGTTGACGAACGATGGTGCCGATGTCATCAATCTGAGTCTCGCCACGCTGCAAAAGACGAAGATGCTTCAGGAGGTTGTTAGCGCGCTTAACTGCTCGCCTGATGAGGCCGAGGCATTGGCTGCCATTGCCTCGGAAGGGACGGAGAGCAAGAAGAAGTTGAAACTACCCCGCTGTGATCGTGGGGTGATCGTTGTCGCCGCAGCCGGAAATACCGCCGATGAGACACTGTCGTTTCCCGCCGCTGAGGCAGTCAAGGTGAAGGGCGTGCTCGCCGTTGCGGCCAGTACCCAGGACGATAGCCTCGCAGCCTTCTCCTCCAGGGGCGGTTGGGTGAAGATTATGGCTCCCGGCGAACAGATTGTCAGTAGTTTGCCTGGTGGCGCGTATGGCGCCTGGAGTGGCACGTCGATGGCAACACCGCTGGTTGCGGGAAGCGCCGCGCTCGTGCGCGCGATCCAACCGGATCTGAAAGCTGATCGGATTGTCATTCACCTTATCAGGACGGCTACAAAGATAAGAGGTCCGGCGCCGAACCGGCTTAATGCCGCTGCGGCAGTGCTCAATAGACCCTAGCACGCTCCTTGCCTTCGAGTGGGTTGGGGGGGCCCACTCGATATCTCACCTGGCGTGGCACAGAGGCTGAACCTGTGCCGGCCACGCCCTGGACATCGTCCGCAGCTCGTTCCCTGTGCACACAATCATTACCTGCAGCTTTGGGTCGCGCCGTCTGGCACGTACCCTGGCCCGGCTGTGCGCATATTTCGCGAGTTGGAGGAGGTGTTTTGCAAGCGACGAACGGGTCCGGGAAGTAGCGGTTTGTGAGTACATTCCCGCCCCAATCTTTGCGGGGCGCGAGCAGAAAGGGTAATCAGAAAGGGGAAGGCGATGAAGTGGAGCGATCACCTGTAAGAAAGCTGATCCGGTTCGCTTGAACGGTCCGGGTAGTTGACGGACATCGCTGCCGCAATCTGTGCGGCTGTCACCACGAAGGAGAAGGCCATGAAGCGGAGGGGGGACGTATGAGAAGGCTGATCCTGTTCGTAGCGCTGCTTGCGATGGTTGGCTTGCACCTGGCAGGGACCCTCGCCGGGAGATCCCTGGCGAGAGAAGCTAGCGCCGGGAGTTCAAACTCAACCGCCTTGAGCCGCGCCCTCACCGAGACGGCCACTGGCAAACTCGGTGGGCGTGTTTTCCAGGATGACAATGGCAATGGCAGGCAGGACGCGGGCGAGCCGGGCATCTCCGGGGTCACCGTCAGGTTGACCCGTCCCGGATCCGATCATGTCTGCAGCACGAGTGATGATCAGTTCGTTGCAAGTGCGGCCACCAGCGCGAACGGCGTGTACTCGTTTGAGAACCTTGCCGCTGGCGCATACTGCGTTGCTCCTGATCAGAGCACCGTGCCGCCTGGCTTCAGGCTGACGACCAACAATGTCCCGATATCGTACAACCTCGCTCAGGGCGAGATTTGCGATGTTTTGGACTTCGGCTACCAGCCCCGCGGCACGATTGGCGACCGCGTCTGGCGCGACGATAACGGCAACGGCCTCCAGGACGCCGGCGAACCCGGCACCAACGGCGTGCGCGTCGTGCTCCGCGACCCCGGCCCCAACGGCGTGTGTGACCCCACCGACGCCGCCCTGGCCACCGCGGTGACCGCTGGCGACGGCGCCTATCTCTTCACCGGGCTGGCAGCCGGACGCTACTGCGTTGACGTGGACGAGACCACCGTCCCGGCGGGTCTGACCCTGACCACCAACAACGACCCGCTGCTGGTCAACCTCGGCCCCGGCCAGAGCTTCCTGAACGCCGACTTC
>JAOACN010000013.1 GCA_026417815.1 Chloroflexaceae bacterium
CCACGGTGCCGCCGACGCTGTGGGCCAGCATATCCACCGTGTCGGCGCCCGTCTCCTCCAGCGCCTGTGCCACGGTGGCGCGCACGATCTCCAGCACGGGCCGGAAATCCCAGTCACGGGTCAGCGCCCAGCGCAGCCGGCCAATGGGCGCCACAAAGACCCGATAGCCATAGGGCGGCTGCTCGAGGGCCGCGGCCAGATCGGCGAAATCGCCTGGACCGGTCAGGTAGCCGCCTATCAGGACCAGTGGGCGCATACCTCTATCCGCTCTCCGTGGCGCATCCGCGGTAGCCGTGCGCGCAGTGTCGGGGAAGATAGCCTTTCGAGACCGTCTCGTCAGGCGGGAACGGCGACCTCCTCGAACCACAGCGGGATGACCTCGGGAGCGCCGTACCAGGTGCGGGGCGCGTTGTACGGCGCGTGACGCGCGCCTTCCAGGATGATATTGTCGGCGCCCTCAAGGTAGCATGCGTGTGTTGGTACGATCCCATCGCCGATCTGATTGCCGTCGCCGAAGGAGACCTCGTAGGATCGGAAGGCGATAATCTCCTCCAGGGTGCCAAAGCGGCGGCCGCGCACGCTCCGCCCTGCGACGGAGCGATAACTGATGTGGGGGTAGAAGGCGCCGGGGTAACGTTCGTTTACCAGCCCGGCGAAGATCTTGACCCATACCTCATAGGTGGTATGGGCGGTACCCAGGGTGGTCAGCGTGGCGACGAAGCGTTGCCCGTCGTAACACTTGCCGTTGTAGGGCAGGTGGCCGAGATAGGCGCGGGCGATGCGCCCGCCGGCGCTATGGCCGATCAGGTCAATGCGCTCGGCGCCGGTTTCGGCAAGGGCCAGTTCCACCGTTTGCGCCAGCACATCGAGCACGGGCGTGAAGTCGGGATCACGCAGCGAGGCCCACGCGATGCGCCCGAAATCGGTGATGTAGACGATGCGCCCATAGGGGGGGTTGGCCAGCGTGCGGGCCATCCCGAAGTAGTCGTTCGGCGACGAGAGCCAACCCCCCACAATCACGATCGGCCGCTGCATACGCCCCCTTCAACATCGGCGCCTAACTCTGCTTGCCCGGCTCGCCCGTGGCTTTTTTGGCAGCCTCAGCGGCTTGCTCCGCGGCCTTCTCGGCGCCCTCGGCAGCCTTCTCCGCAGCCTTCTCGGCCGTCCTGGCGGCCGCCTCAGCAGCCTTGCCAGCGGTCGCAGCGGCGCTCGCGGCCGCCGCAGCCGGGGCAGTGGGCGCCGCCGCGGGCGGCGGGCTCGAGGGCGGCGGCGGCGCGCTGCTCTGGACGGGTTTCTTTGCCTCCTCGGTGTCGTTAACGGTGGTCACCCGGATGCGCCGGGGTTGATCGCGCCCGCCATTGCCACCCTCGAGGCTGCGGCCACGCCCGCCCAGCAAGGCATCGGTCAGTTCGCGTGCCATGTGGAAGAGCTCATCGGTCTGGAAGCGGGTCCAGTAGCTGTAGAACTTCCAGACATCGGTGAAGGTGGCGCGGGCCTCGCGGGTAAACTGCTCCAGGCCCTGGGGCGGCAGGGCCCCACGGATGTAGGAGCGGATCAGGTAACCGACCGGCTGCACCACTCCCGTGACGGGAGGGAGGGGAGCGCCGGGGGTCACCGCGGTTTCCGGGCGTGGCGCGGGTGGAGGGGGAGCGGAGGGCTCGGAAGGACCCGACGCGGCAAACGCCCGGTAGGCGCCTGGCCCGCCTGGCGGGGCATAGGTCGGCGCGGGCGGGGTGTAGGTTGGCGCGGGCGGGGTGTAACCGGGTTTCGGCGCATAACCGGGCGCGGGGGCGGCCGCCCCGTAGGCCGGCGCGGGGGCGCCATAGCTGGGCGCCGGGCGCGCGGGCGGCGGCGCGAGGGGGGCGCTCACCTCGGCGCTTGGCCCATAGTCGGGCACCTCTTCGTCAAGGTTCAACCATTTCCGCACGAAGTCGGGCAGCCAACTGTATGAGCCGCTCGGAGAACCATACTTGTCGGCCATAGACGTTTCCTCTCATGATTTGCGCAGGCGCGCCTGCGCCTGGTCGGCCCAACGCTGCTAGCCCAGGGCGAAGATACGGCGGCGCTGGCGAAGATACGGCGCGAAGCAGAAATCAATAATCTGGCTCAGATCATCGCCAGGGTACCGCCGGTCAAGAGTCACAATGGCATCAAGCACGTACACGACCTGGTCGGGCGGCGTCTGCGGGTTGCAGCGCACCAAGTTGCTGATCAACTGCCGCCGCAGTTCCAGGCTGTAGCGCAGCGACGTAACGGCCAGTTTGTTGAGCAGCGCGTCGCGCAGGTCGAGATTATCCGTGGCGCGCCTGAGCCAGCGCGCCAGCCCGAGGCGCTCGCTCTTGTCGAGGTAGTAGTTGACCAGGTCAACCAGGCCGACGTCGTTGGTGATCTGCATCATCTCGTGCCAGCGTTTCTCAAAGGGCTGGTGGGTGAAGGCTGGCAGGGCGCAGAGCTGGGCAATCAGGTTGCTGGCGGTATAGTACGGTTCACGCTCGAAGGTGCGAATGAGACCGGCCTCGCGCTCGGCGAGCAGCGATACCGCCTCGCGCACCACGCCATCGCTCTCGTCGTAGCCCCCGGCGCGCAGGTGCATCTCGTGGGCCAGTTCGTGCAGGGCAATGCCGATACTGCTATCTTCGTCCCAGCGGCCCAGACTGACGAAGGACCCGCTGCGAGGCGAAAAACTGCCGCTATCGGTCCACGGACCGGAGGGCTTGCCGCCTTCCAGGGCCTCGAAGGTCAGGCGCTCGTTCAGGATCTCGGGGGCCATCGCCGCCCCCCACATCTCAGCCGTGAGCCGGCGCACCTTGCGCGCCATCCGCGCGGGTTGATAGCGGTGCTCGCCAACCATCAACACCTGGTTGCCGGCCCGATCCATGTCGATCGCCACCTGCTGGCCATTGGCTCGAAGAAGCAGTTGCATAGCCGATCTCCGCCTGCGCTAACGCGCTCCACGCAAAAAGAGCCGCATAATCTGGATGACCTGTTCGGGCAGTTCGAACAGGATCAGGTGCCCGCAGCGGGGCACCTCAAGGTACTGGCCGCTCGGCGCGAGTTGCATCAACTTGCGCCCGCCCGAGGGGCGCATAATCGGGTCTCCCGCACCGGCGACGAGCAAGATGGGCCGGCGCACGCCGGCGATCTGTTCTCCCACCGCCTCCAGCACTTCCCGGCGCGACAGTTCCCGCGCGGAGACGCGCACCGCTTCCGGATCGCAGCAGCGCAGGCTCAGGGTAGCCAGTTTGACGTCGCTGACCGGGGCGGTATTCTTCGACAGCACGGCCAGGGCGTAGAGATAGGGAATCCACCACAGCCCCCGCCGCTCAATCGGGCGCAACACCCGGTTGAACACGGTATCGAGTATCCCGGGGATCAGCGCCGAGGCGAACTTGTTGTACTGGAAAAGCGCAAAATTGAAGAAGGCCAGGGAGCGCACCTGGGATGGAAAGTGCGCCGCGTAGTGCAGGGCCACGAAGGACCCCAGAGAGAAGGCGGCGATGTGTTGCGGGGGCAGATCCAGTGTCTCGGTCAGCGCCTTGAGATCGGCGCTGAAACCGGCCACGGTGTAATCGCGGTTGGGGTCGCTGTCGGAGAAGCCGTGGCCCTTCAGGTCGTAGGCGATCACCCGGTAGCCGGCCCGGGCCAGTGGATCGACGATGTGGTGCCACCAGTAGGAGGAGCAATCCCAGCCGTGGATGAGTATGAGCGGTTCGCCATCGGCCGGTCCGACATCCATGTAGTGATGGGTCACCCCGCGCACGTCAACAAAGCGCGCCCGCTCCAGCAGCCGGAGTTCGCCTTCCAGGCGCTTCCGCTCGCCGGCGCTCAGCTTGCCAGCGAGTTTTGCCTCCACCTCGGCTTTGTAGGTGGTGTACTTGGCGGTAGGCGCCACGTGTGACGTTACGGTCATGGCCGTCTCTCTCCGCAGCGTCCGGCAACACACCGGAACGGCGGCTCACTCTACCCAGAGCCGGAGGACCTCGCCTTCCACCCGCGCGCGCAGGCGCCCCCCCTCGGCGATGCCCGGCAACAACTGTCTCTTATACACATCT